>DATGWI010000071.1:0-2727 GCA_035299565.1 Amoebophilaceae bacterium
AATATGCCCGAAACAATAAGGTCTTTCCTACATTTAAATTGTTTCGAGAGGCTATTATGCATTTTTTTACCCATACTTGGGAGGAGATAAAGCCCAAAATGGATACCAGAATTAACCATAATTTTCAGATCCTAAATCCGGCATCTTGATTCCGATCAAGTATATCCCCAATCAACTGAAAAAACCTACCCAAAAGCCTACTATCTGACATTCCGCACAAATTTTCCTAAAAATTCATTAGATAAATTTGTTAAATACAAATAATATCAGTATATATAAGGCGTCAGCAAGGTTGCATACTAAGAACAACTTTGTATAACCTGATATATACATGTAAATCAAATAAAAACATTACATTTAAGATCATTTTACGATAGTTTTTTTTGTAATAAAACATTTTCTTTTTGCAATGTCATCCCCTTCTATATCAGCTAAGAGTGATGTGCTAGATCATCTAGGCTTAATTACAGCTACAGTCTCCAAATTGGGTCTTGTACAAGAGATCGATAAAAAGCTCCCCATGACCAAGGGAGCGAAAACAACCCATGGACAACGTGCCTTGGCTATGATCTTAAATGGACTAGGGTTTATGGACGATAGGCTCTATCTTTTCCCAAAGTTTCTAGAGAATAAACCAGTAGCTAAACTGTTTGGTGAAGGTATACAATTTAGTGATTTTCACGATGATTCTCTAGGTCGCTTTCTAGATGCGATTCATGCCTATGGAGAGCAAAAATTATTTTCCGAGTTAGCGCTTTCTATGGCTTTGAAACACAAACTTTTAGGGAAATCAGTCCATCTAGATACTACTACTTTAAGCCTCTATGGCACGTCCTATGAGGATTCGGCAACTGCTGCTGACACTGCCATTCCCCAGCAAGGTTATGCCAAAAACCATCGTTTTGACCTCAAACAGATGACTTTATTATTAGCCACAACAGGCGCCTCGAATTTTCCCGTGTGGATGGAAAGTCATAGTGGAAATGCCTCAGATACAAAGACTTTAGAAGCAGCAGCCAGTCGCATGCAAGCCTTCTGTAAGGCCTTATCTTCAGCCCCAGACATGCTCTATGTGGGGGATTCTGCTATGTATAGCGGTTGTGTCACAAATGGCAAAGATCTCCTATGGCTTTCTAGAGTGCCTTCCACCATTAAACCTTGTCAAGATTTGCTGACTAAGCAAGATATTACCTGGGTATCCTTGCAAGAGGAAGGATATAAGATGTATCCATGTAGCCAGACTTACCAAGGTGTAAAGCAGCGTTGGGTCTTGATCTACTCTCAGGCGGCTTATGAACGAGAATGCACAACCTTAGACAAGCGTATAGAGCAGCTGGAAAAAGAACTCAACAAGCGGACAAAATCCCTAGAAAAGGAGCTTTTTAGCTGTGAAAAAGACTTGCGATTATCCGTCAAAAAGTTTTCGAAAACACTTCAGTATCATCGATTAGATTACCAGATTCAACAAGTGTATCAATATGAAAGTAAGGGAGGTCCTAAAAAGGGAGAGTCTCCTAAGGCTATCCTATATCGGGTTGCCTGTACCCTCTTACAAGATGATGAGCAAATCACAAAGGCTAAACTAGCGAAAGGAAGGTTTGTATTGGCGACCAATCAATTGTGTGAGAAAACATTGCCTAATGAAGAGATCTTGTCTACCTATAAAGAACAGGCTGGAACTGAGGCTGGATTTAAGTTTATCAAGGACGATACTTTTGAGGTGGACTCTATTTTCTTAAAAAAGCCAGGTCGTATCAGTGCCCTTATGGTTGTAATGACCTTATGTCTGATGGTCTACAGTTTTTCCCAATACTTCCTACGACAAGAGCTGGCAGCTAGAAATGAGACACTTCCTACGCAAAGTGGTAGAGAAAACCAAAAACCTTCCATGAAATGGATCTACCGGTTATTTCACGGAGTTCATGTGCTTCATTTAGAGGCAGATGGCTTGCTTACTAGCATGGTTATTAATCTAAATGAGCTTAGAAAACGAATCATTGGCTATTTCGGTGTCTTAGCTTGTTCTATTTATGAAGTTCCTTATGAAAACTATGCTATATCATAAGGGGAGAGGTCTATCCATGCTTATATTTTGCTCTAAAAATGCTTTTTTTGAGTCAAAATAGTACGCTAAAGGAAAAATTTACTTGGCATATCCATAAAAATGGATCTAAAAAACCTCTCGAGGCTGCTCAAAACAACCTCAAAACTGGGAAAATAAAAATTTAGTGTAATTTGAGCGAAATGTCAGTACTATGGCTTACGTTTGTCGCTTGTTTCATGGTATCCAGGTATGGCGTGTACAATGGGAGGACTATGTACAACAATGTGTGGTTAATTTAAAAGCAGTTACCCGACAGCTTATTGCGTATTTCGGTCCAAAAGCTATGGAAATCTATGGTTTAAAACCAAGCTAAAATTGGTTATAGGGAGCGGTATGCCTTTTTGGAAGCTCATTGGAAGCAAAAAGGCACATTAGCCCAATATATAGCCCACAATCTAACGGATTGCTAGACCGATAGTGATTTAAATGGCTGCCTGAATACTTGTTTTATCCAGAATAAAATAAAAAAATAAGTTTAGAAAAATAGACCTGTTGCGTAAGTAGCTTATAGTTAGGTAGTAAGGAGAAAAAGGGTTAAAATAGGGGGAAAAGTAAGGTAAAACCCAACCCCCTATGACACTAACCTATAAAAAATTAACGAAACATCCCCATAGCTTACGTCG
>DATGWI010000072.1:0-5699 GCA_035299565.1 Amoebophilaceae bacterium
CAGCGATCCGCTTATCTCGTTCTGTTTTATGACGAAGCTCCAGCAACCGGAGTTCTTCGGTAGATAACCAAGTACTCATGCCACAATGTTACGAATTTTTAGGGAGTCTGACAAGGCATCTTCATTCCGATTGAGTATATATCAGGTTATGCCAAGCTGTTCTTAGTATGCAACCCTGGCTGACGCCTTTTATATAGTGATTTTATTTGTATTGAACAAATTTATCTAATGAATTTTTAAGAAAATTTGCGCGGAATGTGAGTTCTAACGCATGACACGTGCATTAAAAATATTGAAAATCCGATCTAAACTATCCTTAGCCAGGATAACATGGTCTGTCAGCATGCTTCTCCATGCATGTAACATACCCTGAAAAACAGAGAAGCAAAAACATGCCCCCTTTTTATCAACGGATGCTTGAACCCATAGAAAAATGGTATTCAAATTTGTTTTTACGTTCGTAGATATCCTTGATAGGATCCATGCGATAGCCAAGATCTATACCCACCATTGGTATAATGGGTATGGGCAAGTGGATGCGTATGCCTCCTCCTACCGACTTCTTCATACTAGATAGGTTGTAATGACTATAGTCTAGCCACGCATCTCCTGCTTCAAAAAAGCCCAATGCATATATACAGGCAGGTGCACGCATCAAGGGATAACGCAACTCAGCAACAGCTTTTTGATACAAGACGCCACCTTGTATATGCCTCTGGTAATCTTTTGGGGTGAGACTGTCTTCTGGATAGCCCCGTAGTGGAATAAAATCAGCGCCCAATAGGGTGTTGGCTTCGGACATACCTGGGCTTCCTCCTAGGTGAAAGCGTTCAAAAGGGCCTATTTTCTTTTTGGAAAGGCTATGCAAAAATCCGCCGTGTGCACGGAAATTGAGCACCAAATCATAAAAAAGAGACTGAAAGAAAGAGAAATCGATCATCAATTTTCCGAATTCTTTGAAGCGTGGTATAGATGCTCCTTGCTTGTCTACGTACCCAAATGCCGTATATGGCGGTGTAACGGTAAGGTGGGTGGACCAAGTCCACCCAGTAGTAGGAAAGTATAGGTGGTTGATGCTGTTGTGCGCAAAGGATAGATCCAACGTGATGCTGTAAAGTTTACCAGACCTTTTTTTCTGATCTTCTAACAATATGTAATGACGGTAGGTGTGGTGGTGGTAATCGACGCCAAGGTAACTTTCCCAGTACCTGTCTAATTTTTTGCCCAACGCAATACGCCCCCCTAAGGAGTTGATGGTGCTTTTTTTATGTGCCATGGTTGCATAGGGCAACAAGATTAGGTTTGCCGCACGATCTAGGTTGGTCCATTCGGAAGTTTTCACGACTTGCTTGGCACTATCGAAGCTCAGGGAGAGCAAATAACGTTTGCTGCCCAACCAAAGCCAAGGTTCTTGAAAAGCAAACCGTATGTTTTTGTAATCCTTGCCACGAAGGGCAGTAGAAAGGTTAAAATGTTGTGCAGCACCCAATGGAATTTTACGCTTGAAAAGGTGGTGTAATGCTACGTTATTCGAACCAAGAACCAGCTCCAAAACCATGCCTTGGCTGTAGCTTGCATTTAATTTGAGATCAAATTTAGGCTGTTCTGCTACTCGATACGTAAGGTCTACGGTTCCATTTGCCTCATTGGGGTGTATTTCAGGAATCAATTTCTCAGGCTTAAAAAAGTCCAATAGAGCCAAGTTTTGCAATGATTCTAAGACCCGTGCACGGTTGAATTTTTCGCCTGGTAATGTGGTTATTTCACGCCGAATGACGTAATCGTGGGTAATGGTATTGCCCACAATATCAATTTTGTTGATGTTTGCTTGCTTGCCCTCATATATTCTGATTTCTAGGTCTACCCGGTCTCCTTCTATACCAGTTTCAATGGCTTCTGTACGGAAAAAGAGGTAGCCATGGTTGGTGTACAAGTCTGCAATGGTCGTTCCGTTCATACCAGGGCTCAGCCGTTCGCGGACATAGATTGGGTCGTAGGTATCTCCTGCTTGTAGGCGCAACAACTGGTTTAATTGTTGGTCGCTGTATGCATGGTTGCCTAGCCAATGTATGTGGCGTATTTTGTATTGTTTCCCTTCGTCTATCTTTAAGACAACTTGGAGTGCTCCTGGGGCAACATAGCGCAACTGTTCTTCCAGAATGCGTACATCCCGAAAACCTTTGGATTGATACAAACGGATCAGGTTTTCTTTGGACTTATTCAGCTTTTTTTCGGTGAAAATGATTGGAAAGAAAGAAACATGCTTTGAACAATAGTGCATTATATCTTCTATTGTGGGTAGTTTCAAGAGAACACCTCCTTCGCGTAGGGGTGCAAGCATAGCTATTTTTAAAACCACATCCTTGAATAGGGTAAAGTGTGGTGCAGGTTTAAGTTCTTTCATTGCATAGATCAAACGGTCGGCGTCTAGGTGGTTGTTGCCTTGGAACACAATGGAGTGGACCGTATGCTTTGTTCCTTTTTTGATTTTGATGTGCAATACCGCTTTCCCTAGCGATTTTGTGGGCGTTACATGTGCTGATACGTGGACCGATTTGAAGCCCTTTTCTGTAAAAAAGGCTTTGATTTTTCTGACTTTTGTATGGATGAACAAAGAAGAAAGTACGACTCCATTTGGTATGGGTTCTTTTTCCAAGAGCGCATTTTGTTCTTTCTTGGTAAGACCTTCTATTGCATACTGTTCCAAACGAGGATATTCTTCTACTTTGATACACAAAGAGGCCGATGCATTGGCCTCGTCTACCTCTGACAGATAGATGGAAACCGATTTGATGCCTTCTTGTTTCGCGATTTTTCGAATGGCTTCTGGAATGGCTTTAGAGGATGCATGGATTTTAGTACCTACTTCCACCCCAGAAAGTGCAACAAGTACCTCTGAGTCGGCAAACGTATTTCCTTCTACTTGAATGGATCGTATGGTATAATCCATGGTGGCCATTACAAACGAAGGAAGGCCCACACACAGAAGACAACATAGGATTAAAAATTGTTTGGTTCGTTTTATAAAGCTATACATCATTGTTATAAATGAAATCATATTTGTATTCTATTTTTTTGCATGCTATCCACACTCAATCGGAATCCAGTTGCCAGATTGCGTCCCTATGAAACGGTCCTTCTTGCTCCGTACTTTTGTTTGGATACACAAAAATACAAAAATCAAGGGCTGATTGAAAAAAGGAGATTTAAAGCATTTGGGAAAGAGGGGAAAAGCAGCATTCCCCCTACGGGCTCAGGCAGCTGTTTTCCTTTTCCTCTTTGCCTTCACGCTTATCTACCCGAAATCGGATGCAAGTTATAGGTTTCTTTTAACCTGTAATGCAATCCTGCGCCTTATTTAAATTCTATTTTCACTTCATAAACAGGCTGATTTATATTACCAACATTGAGTCACCATATAAAAAGAATCTGTACTGTTCTTTTATTGCTTCGGCATACGCATGTAAAATTAACTTTTCTCCGCCAAAAGCAGCTACATTTACCAGAGAAAGAGAAGACGGCAAATGAAATGTGGTTAACAATGCGTTGCAAACTTTGAATGTGTAAGAGGGTAAAATAAACTTATTGGTCCAACCGCTATTTGTTTTTAACTTGTAGGAAGCTGAAACGGAAGACTCTATGGCCCGTAAAACAGAGGTTCCTACGGCGCAAACCTTGCGCTGCTGTTCCAAGCTGGCATTCACGACTTGCATGGTATCAGGTGAGATGTTAAACCATTCGGAAGCGGCACGAACCTTGGTAAGATCTTCCATGTCAATGGTGCGCAATTCTCCCAATCCAATGTGCAAAGTAATTGGCACAACAGATACATTGTGTAAGTCCAAATACTTCAACAAGTAGGGGGTAAAATGCAACCCTGCGGCTGGCAACACAATGCCTCCAATGTTTTGAGCAAAGATGGTTTGGTAATATTCCTTATCTGCTGGTTCAGATTGGCGTCCAATCTGGTTGGGCAAAGGCATATGTCCCATTTGGTCCAACAGGGCATAAAATTCTTCATCTGTTCCGTCAAACAACAACTTCAGGGTCCGCCCTCTGGACGTGGTATTGTCTATAATTTCAGCTACAAGGGCGCCATCTCCAAAATAAATCTTATTGCCTACACGGATTTTACGGGCAGGTTCTACAATGGTGTCCCACAACGCATCTTCCTGGTTTAGCTTGCGCAACAACAATACCTCTACCTGTGCATTGGTCTTTTCTTTGTGACCATAGAGTTTGCAAGGCAAAACTTTTGAGTCATTGACAACCAACGTGTCTCCTTCTAAAAAGTAAGTAGGTAGGTCCTTAAATAGCTTGTGTTCGATCTGACCACTGTCTTTGTGTACGACCATCAGCCGTGCTGCTTCTTTTTGTTCGATCGGCTGTTTTGCAATGTTTTTTTCAGGTAGCGTAAATTTAAAATTTGATAATTTCATAAAATGAGTTTTTAATAAATCTAATTTAAGCTGAATGATGTTTTCTGTTCGGGTTTGCTTATTTTTTTATGCAGTTGGCTTCTCTTACACCTTTTATTCCATTTTAGTAGGGTCATTCATTTTTTCAGATACAACACCCTTTTCGGTTCCATGGAACAAAAAACCCAAATCGAGACATATGAAGTTGTTGTGGCAAAAAATGTTTCCACTTATGGCATCTTCTTTCTTATGCATTACGCCAAATACATCGAAACAGTAGTTCAAACCAAAGGTGCAGCTGTTGTTGAAACCAAAATCATATTTTAGCCCGGTTCCCAGCAGAAAAAACAGGCCCAGGCGTCGCATGTGGACCAAAGAATTTTCACCCGTGGGCAAAAGACTTGTAGGCCTGCGAATTAGAAAAATAGAGGGCATGGGACCTATTTTAAAATAAAGGCTGGTGTCAATAGAAATTTCGCTGGTATACAACCTAAAAAGAATAGGAACCCATATGTAGTGCACAAGATACTGTTCGTTTACAGCAGGAGCAGACGCTTCTGCTAGGCGTGTTAAGCCAATGTGTCCAAAACTATAGGCCATCCCTGTACTAATGCTGCTGGATTCTTGTAAGGGAAAATGACGCGAAGCTCCAAAGGAGATCCTTAGCACAGACCCTTGGCTTCGGCATACTGGTTTTGTATAATAGTAGACCTTATTAAAGGAAAGAGCAGGAGCAACCTCTATACTAAAACGACCAGAAGCGGAAGCAACGGTATGAAGGCCGGTTAAAAGATATAAGACAAGTCCCCAAAGTATTCTCATAGCAAGCTAATTTACGGCTAATTTACGGAAAAAATAAATTTATTGTTTTTTTAGTGAAAAAAAACGGAGCTAACAGGAAGATTTTTTATTAGAGCTGTTGCGTAAGTCCTAAAAAATAGTCGATGTTAAAATTGGGGGTCTCCAGATATCACTGGATCTAAGATCTCCTGTTAGAAGTCCTTATATGAAGCCATATTTTCAGGTATTTTCCAAATTTTCCATAAACCTATGTATGTATGAGTAAAATGACTTACGCAACAGGTCTATTAGACCTGTTGCGTAAGTCCGATGTGTAGCAAATGATTCAGTAAGTATAAACGGTTCTAGGGTTTTTTCTATGTTTTATGCCACCCTTTCTCTGAGTGCAACAGCATGATTAAGGTTCACTAGCCCAGTCACGATGCTAAATTTAAGTGCATATCTTTTCCGTTTGTTGCGGTACCGGTTACCAATAATTTT
>DATGWI010000073.1:0-4873 GCA_035299565.1 Amoebophilaceae bacterium
AGGTTTATGGAAAATTTGGAAAATACCTGAAAATATGGCTTCATATAAGAACTTCTAACAGGAGATCTTAGATCAAGTGATATCTGGAGATCCCCAATTTTAACATTGACTATTTTTTAGGACTTACGCAACAGCTCTATTTGTAGTGAGCACTTTTGATTTTTTCGATGTTACGGTTATACAATCGATGTACTGTAAAAAATTAACAAGTATATCAAAATCAGAGCTTTTACTCTTATGTATTTTTTCAATTTTAACTGAAGTTAATTTATGATAAAAAATTACCTGTTCGCATTCGTCCAGCAAAAAAAGCATCAACTGTTATCTTTACCAGCTACTCGTATATGGGCAAGTGTATGCCAAATAGGTGCCGGCGTCCTGCTCTTATTTTTCTCCGCACAAGCAACTATTCCGTTTGGTCTCGTACCCCTAACGCTGCAAACCGTAGGATTGGTCGTGTTGGGTTGTTCCTTTCCTAAAGGAGTTCCTACACTTGCAACAAGTCTATATGTAGCGTTAGGCACCCTAGGGTTCCCTCTTTTTGCTGGTTTTAGGAGTGGCATTGGTTGTTTACTAGGGCCTACTGGTGGTTACTTAATCGGCATGGTTGTGTGTGCTTGGGCAATGGATGCGTTTCGAAGCAACGTAGACATGCGCAATGGGTACGCTCCTCTATTGTGTGGACTTATGGGGGTTGCTCTTATCTATGTGTTTGGGGTTGGCATGCTTGCGTATGGACTGGGATTATCCCAAGCTTTAAAGGTGGGCTTTTTCCCATTTTTTCCGATAGAGATGTTCAAACTTCTGTTTGCTTACTTGCTGGTGTATCCCATAAACAAAAAAATAAACAAAAACACTGCGGATAAACAATAGGGTTTGTGCTTTCCTGGTGTGCATGAAGCATACCTTTGTTTTTTAAGCTTTTTGCTTCATTTCCCTCACCTCTATTGATGGCGGAATTAAAATCAATTGTTTTTGGGTTTATGCAATAGGCCTATACTCTATAGGAATCAAGATACGGGTTCCAAACGCTGGTCCGTACTGCCCTGCGCCTTTGAAAAAAGGAGTGCTAGAAAGCATGCTATTGCCTTCCACCTCCTTTTTTCAATCGGCGCTAGATTTTTTTAGCTACTTTTTTGATCCATGCAAAAAAGTAACGCCCGCCCGGCGAGGGCAGGTGAACTAGCTGCGAGATCGTATAACGAATTCGGCATCTTGATTCCGATCGAGTATATATCAGTAGATAGCGAAGGTTTGCATATAGCTAAACATTAAAAATACATCCGTTATATTTACACTTTTATGCTTAAAAACAGATTGAATACTCGGTCTTTGGCTAAGGCTGTGCTGTTTGTTGTGGGAGGGATGGTCTGTTTTTTAGGATATTGTGTATTGGGCAAACCCAATGTGTTGGTCCAACAGAAAGACCGTCTTTTTCTTGTTCCAAGGGGGGAAGGTCTTTTCCAGGTTGCCCAACGCTTAAAGCAAGAACGGTATATTTCCAATGTAACTACTTTTGTATGGACCGCTTGGTTGCTGCGTTACCGTCCAGAGGCAACACCTGGGTGCTATCGGTTGCATAGCAATGAGAGCAATTGGAAAACGATTAGATTGCTTCGTGGAGCCATGCAAACACCTTTGAAAATCAATTTTTCTGCAGCCGAAAACAAAACAGATTTGGCCGCTCAACTAACCCAAAACACAGGGGTATCTAAGCAAGCATTTGAAGCATTGTTGAATGATACCAGTACAGTCGGATCCTATGGATTCACACCTGAGAATGTACTTACTTTGTTTATACCCGATACATACGAGGTTTATTGGACCATTTCAGCAAAGCAACTTTTCCTAAAAATGCATGCTGCTTACCAGCATTTCTGGAATGCCAAACGGTTGAAACAGGCATCTGAAATGGGTTTAACGCCCATACAAGTTTCTATTCTGGCTTCTATAGTTCAATCGGAAACCAACCATCTATCGGAAGCAGCGGTGATTGCGGGTGTTTACGTCAATAGGTTGCAACGCAACATGCGCCTGCAGTCTTGTCCTACATTGCTCTACACGCTCCGAACCAAACAACCCAAACGCAACAGAGTGCTTTGGGAAGACTTGAAGTTGGATTCTCCCTACAATTTGTACCGCCAAAAAGGGTTGCCGCCAGGTCCCATCACTTTGCCTAGTGTTGCCATGATAGATGCTGTACTCAATTATGTAAAGCATGACTATCTGTTTTTTTCAGCTAGGGAGGATTTTTCGGGCATGCATTATTTTTCGCGTACGCATACCGAACATGTGAAGCAAGCAAGCAAGTATAGAGCGGCGCTAACAAAAAGAAATATTATGCAGTAAATCCATCGAAAAAAATATTTTCCCTTGGTTATGCTACATCTGATGCAAGTTTCAGACGCGCATATACCCCGTAATACCCTCGCTCCTTTGAAAAAGGAGGTCCCTAGAAGCAAACACCTGCCATCTGGAGCCAATGCATGAGCATGTTATTGTTTCAAGAGACCTTTACGTTGCAATACAGTAGTACAAAACTTTATTTCGTTTTCTGTATTAAAAATCTTAAACGGAAGGTAAAAGAATTGAACCTTAGATACGACCAATAAGAAATAAGTATCTTTTTTATATGCCTTTTTGATTTCACTCCATGGAATGGCCATTCCCTGCCTGGCATTGATTTGCATGACCATCTGCTGGCCACTGATCTCATATGTTATACGCTCAAACATAGGTCGGTTCTCTTCTAATTGTGTAAGCCCATAGAATTGGGCCAGCCAAAAAAGAAAATAACCTGTAAGAAATAAAAGAGCAATTGCTATGAACCAAACGGTTTTGATAAAAAATGTACCCATGGCAAACAAGACAACCAGTGGAAAAATCCACCATTGCATGCGCAAAATATTTTGTATGCCTAGTTTTATGTAAAGGCTATTGGGGACCTTGTATTTTTTTGTTTTGACAATCATACATAATACAAATAATTAAACGCAAGAATAAAAAATAAACCATGCTTCGAGACATTGCCCAGGAAAATTCTTTTAAGGTTCACTTTTGTTTGATTTCCAAACACAAATTCCGGATATGGCTGGTTATGTTCCTGTTTTCTGTTCGGAAATCTCCAAAATAGAACAGATACGACCTTGTATTGCAACGGCTTCGTTTCATGTCGAAAGAAAAAGCGTAATCCTTGCAGACAAGGACAGGTGAATATAGTGATTTTTACCTGTAATCTTGGTATATTGCTTTTGATTGTCTTCAACTTGTTTCATTATACCAATTATAATTAAACGTATGTACATTACACAACAAGTTCCCTTGCCTCCTGTTTGGTTGGCTATCCCTTTTGTTGCACTGTTGCTTATGATTGCGACAGGTCCTTTATTTTTCCCACACTTTTGGCATCGAAACTATCCTAAAATTGCTCTAATGTTGGCAACCCTTGTAATGGGTTATTACATGTTGGTTTTAGACAACACCATAAAACCTGTGGAAGCGGTAGCAGAATACGTGCAATTTATAACCGTTATCGTGGCTTTATATATGGCAACGGGGGGCATTGCCATTACAGTACATGCACAAGGGACTCCTTTTGTCAATACTATGTTTCTTTTATCGGGTGCCATCATGGCCAATCTTATTGGCACCACAGGAGCTTCCATGCTTTTGCTTCGTGCATACTTGCAACTCAACAAGGGACGTATACGTGCCTACCATATTGTATTTTTCATATTCATAGTGAGTAATGTAGGAGGCGCATTAACGCCCATTGGAGATCCTCCTTTGTTTCTAGGATTTTTAAAAGGCATTCCATTTGCTTGGGCTGCCAAACACAATTTACTTCCTTGGACTACGGCATTGCTTGTACTTTTGGGTTTATTCTATAGAATAGATGCGCGCAATCAAAATCAGTTTGTAGCTCCCAAAGACAAAAAGAGGCAATCGGACTTTGGCATTGTTTCAGTGCGTGGCAGTCAAAATTTTCTTTGGATTGCAACCATCATTGCTGCCATTTTTTTAGATCCTAACGTATGGAGTTGGGTACCTAGTATAAACTATCATGGACATTCTATTTCTTTTGTACGTGAACTCATTTTGTTGATGGTTGCAATATTTTCTAGGTTTACAACAGACCAAGAAAGTCTTCGGTTAAATCGTTTTAGCCTTGAACCTTTACGAGAAGTATGTTTGATTTTCATTGGCATTTTTGGAACCATGATTCCAGCGTTGGAGTTGATTGGCGGCTTTGCACAATCTGATATGGGCAAACAATTGCTCTCTCCTTCTACCTTATATTGGGGAACAGGACTTTTTTCATCTTTCCTCGACAATGCCCCTACTTACTTAAATTTTGCCACAGCTAGTATGGCTTCTCAAGGAGCAAGTATCGCATTGGTATCCAATGTGCAGGCATATGCAGCAGGAGGGGTATATCCGCATTCGGTGCTGTGCCTGAAGGCCATTTCTGTTGCTTCGGTTTTTTTTGGTGCCATGACCTACATTGGCAATGGACCTAATTTTATGGTAAAAGCGATCGCTGAGCAAGAAGGCATATCCATGCCTTCTTTTGGAAAATACATCTTACGGTTTTCAGTGCCCCTTTTGCTTCCGGTACTGCTGCTCGTTTGGATGTTGTTTTTTTGTGGAACAACTTGATCGCAAGCCTGTTGCAATGCTTTTGCACAAGTTTGCGATGCATGCGCAACACTAAAGCTGTTGCGTAAGTCCTAAAAAATAGTCGATGTTAAAATTGGGGGTCTCCAGATATCACTTGATCTAAGATCTCCTGTTAGAAGTCTTTATAGGAAGCCATATTTTTAGGTATTTTCCAAATTTTCCATAAACCTATGTATTTATGAGTAAAATGACT
>DATGWI010000074.1:0-4420 GCA_035299565.1 Amoebophilaceae bacterium
ATATACTAGAATGAAATGAAGATGCGGGATTCGTTATACGATCTCGCACCTAGTTCACCTGCCCTCGCCGGGCGGGCGTTACTTTTTTGCATGGATCAAAAAAGTAACCAAAAAAATCTAGCGCTGATTGAAAAAAGGAGGTGGAAAGCCCTTGGAAAAGAGGGGAAAAGCAGAACTCGCCCTGCGGGCTCAGACAGCTGTTTTCCTTTTCCTCTTTGCCTGCACGCTTTCTATTCACTCCTTTTTTCAAAGGCGCGTCTTCCAGTACGGACCAGATCGGAACCCGCAACTTGAAATTGATTGAGTATAGTTAGAATTTAGCTTTGCAATGGATGAAACCCATATTTGACTGATACAGTTTATAGGATGAACATGCAAGGCAACATTTTTCCAGGTATGGCATACACCTTTGTAAAAATTCACCCATAGTATAGAAAGTTTCTACTAATTTTGTTACATTTACCATCAGTTGTTTTGTTGTTTGCTTTGATCTATACTCGATCGAATCTAAAAACTGCGCCTTTGGAAAAAGGAGTGAATAGAAGCCGTTCCATCGCTTTCTACCTCCTTTTTTCAATCAACGCTGGGGTTTTCTATTTTGGGGTATACAAACAAAAGTACGGAGAAAGAAGGAACATGTTGTAGAGACGCTATCCCGCATCTTCATTTCATTTTAGTATATCTTATATAGGTATCAAAGCCAAACACAAAGGAATTTTTAAGCTATTGTTTTACGCTTAATCCCGAACGACGCGCGTTCATTAAAACTTAACCTATCAACCGTAACCGTATGACTGTATTTAGCCTCTTTTCCGTGCTCATTGCCATTGTATCTGTGTTATTGGTCGGCACAATCTTATTACAAGAACCAAAGGAATCCATCGCAAACTATGGAGGAAGTATGGCACCTGTGCAACGCATAGGCATCAATCCCAAAACTGACTTTTTAGAAAAAACAACTTGGGTATTGGTTGGACTGCTGCTTACCTTGACCCTACTCTCAGGCCTTTTCCTAAGAGGTGCATCATCGTCCAGCACATTGGAAAGCCCCAATTTGATCCAATTGGAAGAAGAAAAAAGTGCATGCAAAGCTGAGCCAACTGCCATGGAACCAGCAAAAGAAAACACCACTACCGAAGCGACTCCTGACACTGCAGGTCTTGCAGCTGCTGTTGAATCTGCTGCTGAAAATGAAAATAAATAAAAGAATAACATGCTAACCAAACCCACTATGAAAAAACCTTATTATTTAGTTTTGTTTTTTTGCTTGACAGGCTTGTTAAATGCAACCAACAAGCTAAGCCTCTGCTCATGCATACTGATAGGCACAGCTGCATTGGGCAACAGCATGGTGCATCTATATGGCTACAAAAAAACCATGCAATACCTGCTTTTTTCTTTGATGGTACACACGATATTGGCTTGGCATACTGCGTATGCGATCCAGGGAGTACGCTTTGATTACATGATTCCTATTTCATTTTTAGCCGTTCTCGTGTCACTGGATGCCGGAATGCATGCATTTGCTGGGTTAAAATCAACCCATGGCTTTGCCCTACGCAATGGAATTGGCTTGCTTGTTGCTTCTATCCTAGACTCCAGCATCGTGATGCTCTACATGGCCAGTAAATTTTCAGCCCATAAAGTCTTGGCTACCTTTTTAAAAGATATTGCGTACAAATGTGGGTATAGCATAGCAGTTAGTGGAATCATAGTGGCTGGAAGTTACCTATACCGTCGATGGTACCTGGGTACAGCTGTACCACAGAATGAAAACCAAAATCCCACTCCGATCATTCCATTGCTTCGTGCGTGTGGAGAGGACAATATGGGCATGAAGCGAAAAAAACAGTTCCTAATCGGTTTGTGTATCGCCTGCTTCCCGATTGCGCACCAAACATACGCAATCGGCTTGAGCATGGGACCTGCTCTAGCGGTAAATGGATATTATAGATCGTTTGATACGAAAAATCCAAGCATGCCTAAGTATCGGTTTTCGACTGCTGGAGGCCAAATAGGGGGGTTTGCCAAAGTAGACGTCGGACTCTTTTATGTCAAGTCGGATATACTGTTTGCAGTAAATCGACTCAAACTATCCGATAGGCTATCAGCAACCTATTTCCAGAATTGTTTCGTACCTCTGTCGGTTGGAAGCACCCTATTTGGCGTACTTTGTCCCCACTTGGGATGCATTTTTAAGTTACCAATCAAAAACACCATACCAAACAAACAAGCCTTGAGCGCACTCAACAAGAACAAATTCCATGGATTCTTATTCGGCCTAGGCATTCACACAATGCGCATTGTGGTTGATCTGGATTTTGAAATCATGCAGGGTTCCATTCCTAGGCATGCTCTATATGCGCAGTTAACAGATGCTCAAAAAACGTACACACCTAACATGTGGACCTTGCGGGTGGGTTGGAATAAATGAAATAACCCCCTCCCCGAACTATTTTTTAACATTTCTATAGCGCTATCCAAGAGCAGTCTGGCCCATGCACCTTTTACGGAAAGCGCTACTTCCTTCCCAATGCAAGCCATTGCCATCCAGCCGAAGTACATAAAAACAATTAGGGCTTTGCTGCAATGGCTGCAACAAAGCTTATAAAATGTACTGGCTTAGGTCTTTCCGTTCTGCCAAATGACCGAGTGATTCCTGTACCATTTCTTTGGTAATCGTAATGGTGGTATGCGGAGGAATATTGTCTGGTACATCAAACAAGATGGGATTCAGCAAATGACTCATGACCGTCTGCAAACGTCTGGCTCCAATGTTTTCAACCTCCTCATTGATCAGATAGGCAAGTGCTGCTATCTCCTTTTTTGCCTCTGCTTCGAATTGCAAGGAAACTCCCTCTACTTCCAATAAAGCCTGATATTGTGTAGGAAGAGCACTTTTAGGTTCATCCAAGATTTTATAGAAGTCTTTTTCTGAAAGATTTTCTAAGGTTACTCGAATCGGAAACCGACCTTGTAATTCTGGAATCAAATCCGAAGGCTTTGCCATATGAAAAGCACCTGCGCCAATAAAGAGAATGTGATCGGTCTGTACGGTGCCATACTTTGTTTGTACCGAACTACCCTCTATGATAGGCAAAAGATCGCGCTGAACACCTTCCCTACTCACACCTGGTCCATGTCCTTGCGTAGTACTTGCTATCTTGTCTATTTCATCTATAAAAATGATGCCCGAATTGCTGGCACGAACCACGGCCTCTTCTTTGATCACGTTGTTATCGATAAGCTTGTTTACTTCTTCGTTTAAGAGCAATTCCCTGGCTTCAGACACGGTGACCTTTCTCTTTTTGCTTTGTCTGGGTAAAAAACTACTCAGCATATCTTGAAAATGCGTCATCATGCTTTCGTCTATAGCTGGACCAGCGCCCATCACATTCATATTGCCAGGTTGATTGGCCTTGGTAATCTGAATTTCAATTTGTTGTTGGTCCAATGCACCATTCTTTAATTTTTCCCGAAACCGTTCCCGCGTAGGGAGTTTTTGGGGATCTTCATCCAATAAGACAGGGGATGTTTCCTGCGCTTTAAGCGGAGGAATCAGAATATCTAAGATGGTTTCTTCTACTTGATGGGCTGCTTTGGCGTGTACGGCCTCCATTTTTTCGGTTTTCACCATGGCCATAGAACGTTCTACAAGGTCTCTGACCATGCTCTCTACGTCTCTTCCTACATACCCTACTTCTGTAAATTTGGAAGCTTCTACTTTTACAAAAGGAACCTTCGCAATTTTTGCCAACCGCCGCGCGATCTCTGTTTTTCCAACCCCAGTAGGACCAATCATGAGTATGTTATTGGGCACCACATCGTCCTTCAACTGGTCGGAAATCTGCATCCTACGCCATCGGTTGCGCAACGCAACCGCAACATTGCGCTTGGCTTCGGTCTGACCAATGATGTGTTTATCCAATTCCGTGACAATTTCTTTTGGAGTAAGTGCGTATACGTTTTTTATCATTTGATAATGTGTTACTTTTCGTTATCGTTATGCTTATACAATAGACTCGATCGGTATCAAGATGCAGGATTACGCTCCTGCGACACGATCCTTCTTTCTCTGTACCTTTGTCTTGATATAAAAGTACCAAAAGAAATTGTGTTGATTAACTCGTCCTAGAACAAACAGACCATATTTTCCCCGTTATTTTTTTTGATAAAAAAGCGATCACCCGAGAAAAACGAAGGTTTCTAGCTCAGAAAAGTTAGCAAAAATTAAACGCTATTTAATAAATCCGCGTTTTTAATACACAATGTACTTTAGATATACTAGAATGAAATGAAGATGCGGGATTCGTTATACGATCTCGCACCTAGTTCACCTGCCCTCGCCGGGCGGGCGTTACTTTTTTGCATGGATCAAAAAAGTAACCAAAAAAATCTAGCGCTGATTGAAAAAAGGAGG
>DATGWI010000075.1:0-18549 GCA_035299565.1 Amoebophilaceae bacterium
CTCTATAGAAATCAAGATACGGGTTCCAAACGCTGGTCCGTACTGCCAACTGCGCCTTTGAAAAAAGGAGTGCGGCGAGGGCAGGTGAACTAGGTGCAAGATCGCATAACGAATTCGGCATCTTGATTCCGATCGAGTATAGGTGTATGGGCTCTCTGTTATATTTTTGTTTTAAACAACAAAGGCAATTTGTGGATAAAAGGTTTGCGATGCAACTTTGTACCTACAAAAACAAGATTAAGTTTCAAGAGGTTTACCTCGCCCGTACTGCGGATATTGCAATCAGACCTGCTCAATTTTACTTGTTTGATACAGAACAACTCCATGTCGAATGACCCTACTGAGACCGTATCAAATGGGTATAAAGCTCTAAGTATGCGTCACAATACCGGTGATCGTTTTCAATCAAACGGGGAAAAGGGGGAGCAAATACACCTTCAAAAACAATGTCATCCAATGCTTCTCCACAGATCACGGTATCGGAATACTGCAAGGCAAGTTGTACAATGGAACGGAACGTGCCAAGATTGGCCAACGCTGCATCTCCTGAGGAAATGCCCAGCTGCTTCATATTGGTTGCCAAATTGGGAAACTGGCTGGTGCAAAAATTATTGTATACCGTAGAGACCAATTTGGCTTTGGTAAACAACGCGTTGGCTTGTGCTTCTTGCCGCCAAAGTAGAGGAATCAAGCTTGTGATCCAATCGTGACAATGTACAATATCTGGTTCCCACTCCAATCGCTTGAGGGTTGCTATGACGCTTGCGCAGAAAAAAACCATGCGTATGTCGTTGTCTTCAAAGTAATCCCCCTCTTGGTTTTGAAACACAGCCCTTCTATTTCCAAACAAAGCAGGATTGTCGATAAAATAGACTTGCAAACGGGTGTTGGGTATGGTACTTACTTTAACGGAAATTACATGATCGGTACCTTGAAACGAAACAACAGTGCCGGAGAGACGCAATACTTCATGCAAGCGGTTCATTCGATCGCTAATAATACCAAACTTGGGTACAATAAGACGCACATCCAATTGCTGCCCCTGCATGGCTTCTGGGAGTTTCCGTACACAGCTTGCCACAAGAGACGTTTCCAAAAAAGGAGAGATTTCACTTGCGATGTATAAGATCCTTTGTAGAGCCATAATATGGAAGATACGCTTGAAAGTTGTTTCAATCTCCTCTTCTTCTAGTTAGTTTAAGGGACGGAGCAGGGTTTTGCTATTTGTTGCATTGCTCCCTCATAAAGGGTCTCACCGATCCATTAGACGAGTACAGAGCCTCACACGAATGTTTAATTTAGGCATTTTTATCCATTAAAAAAAATGATTGGGGACGTATGTGACTGTTTTATACAGTCTATCCGCACAGGATTTGGGCCAAGTAGTTGCATGATTGTAACTGAAATACGCTACCATTTGACCTGCTCGTTGAGTGGATAGAACTTCCATTTCAACGGGTTCGCTACAGCATTGTGTCGTTTTTTGCATATAAAGTAGTATATTAAAAGCGGGCCGGTGACAGTGGAGGGTTGTATGTACCATCGTACCATCAAGAGGTCTGTATTACCCTCAGTATAATTCCTACGCAGATGCACCTATACCCAAGCAACATGAAAATATGCGATTTTGGTCTTGCGCAATGGAACTTTTTGCTCCATACTTTTATCTAGACAAAGGTATCAAAAAAAATCAAACGCTGGTTGAGCAAAGGGGATAAAAAGCATTTATTTTCCCATATCCTCTTCTCTTTACCTGCAAAGATTGCCATGCAACTCCTTTTCTCAAAGACGCGGTTTGCAGTATGGCTGAAAAGGCAAAGCGCTGTCGTGAAGCAAGAGTTCATGCTCATAAACGTTTTAAGAATCTTGCTACCAAAAGAAAAACACCTACTGGTGGTTCTTTGGATGGTAGCTACATTTGGTAGTCCATGGGTTAGGTGAAATTATGGGCTTTCAAAATCACGTTAATTATAATTTAGTACCATGTCGGAACGCATACATTCTCTACCGAAAAGCTTGTGTAGATTTATATTTTTTTTTGTCAAGAAACAATGGATTCGATTTGGCATATTGCTTTTTACAGGAATTTTCTGGGCTGTAAATGAATCGTTTTATCCTTATTTTATGAAAATATTGATCAACGAAGCCAGCAACCTTACGCTAGGATTGTCAGATCCCTTTCGTGCATTGGCTTTTCCGCTTGTCGGATTGGGCATAACCTGGTTTTTGTTTATTCTTGCTGTACGCCTACAAGACGTTGTTTCAGTGTATGCATTTCCTCTGTTTCGGCAACACATCCGGGAACATATTTTTGCATATACACAAGGTCATGCGCACCGTTACTTTGCCGAACATTTTACAGGAGACCTGTCCAATAAAATAGCTTCATTACCGCGGGCCTGTGAGCACATTTTAGACATCGTCATGAGCAATTTTTTTTGCACCCTCTTAAGCTTTACCATTTCATTGGTAGTCGTTTTTCGAGTGAGTGCCGTATTTGGTATGCTCTTATTTTGCTTTGTGGTACTTTTTGTACTCCTGACTATTTTAAATATGGGCAACATCAACCGTACGGCCGAAACGCATGCCAAAGCCATTGCGGCCTTGGATGGTCAAATCGTAGATAGCCTTTCTGCCATGTTAACGGTACGGTTGTTTGCACGGTCCCGTTACGAATTACAGTATCTTAAAAAATGCCAAAAAGAGGAGTTTCACAAGTCTATCAAGGCTTCGTGGGCTATTGTAAAGGCAAACGTATTGCGGGGAATGCTTACATCTGTTTTTATGGCACTTACTTTTTTTACCTTGGTGCGTGCTTGGAACCAAAAGTGGATTTCCATAGGAGACTTTTCGCTTATTACCATGACTTTTTTCAATCTGGTGGGGATGATTTGGCATGGCTCCTTTCATATCACACAGATTGCCAAAGAAATTGGCGTTTCCAAAGCAGCGCTTTCCTTGATAAATACGCCTTACAGTGTGGTGGATCTTCCACAAGCCAAGCCGATGTTGGTCTCTCATGGGGTAATTTCATTTGATAAGATTGTTTTTCACTATACCAATGATAAGTCAGTGTTGTTTGACAACCTTTCTATAACCATCCAAGCTGGACAAAAAGTAGGATTGGTGGGCTTTTCTGGATCTGGGAAAACTACTTTTGCGCATTTGATTTTACGTTTGTTTGATGTAAATGGAGGAACGATTTGCATAGATGGCCAAAATATTGCAACTGTGAGGCAGGATACGCTACGGGAACAGATTGCCATGATACCCCAGGACCCTACTCTTTTTCACCGTACCATTTTCGAAAACATTCACTATGGGCGTCTAACGGCAACTGAAGCAGAGGTAATAGAGGCGGCTCGATTGGCGCATTGCACGCAGTTTATAGAACAATTGGCAGATGGCTTTCAAACTATGATTGGAGAACGGGGTGTAAAACTCTCTGGAGGTCAACGGCAACGTATTGCCATTGCACGTGCTATTTTAAAAAATGCGCCTATTCTTATTATGGACGAAGCCACTGCTGCACTGGACTCGGTTACGGAAAAGTTTATTCAGGGGAATTTGAAAGACATCATGCACGGTCGAACCACACTTGTGATTGCACATCGTTTGTCTACCCTGCTTTCTATGGATCGAATTTTGGTTTTTGATCAAGGTGTCATCCTAGAAGATGGTTCTGTTTCAGAACTTTTGGCTAGAGAAGGACGTTTTGCAGAGTTATGGAAAATGCAAGCTGGTGGCTTTCTTCCAGACCAAGAAAACATCTAACCATGCTTGCTAATAGGGGGTAGAGGGTGAGGGATTCGAACCCCCGGTACCGTTTCCGGTACGACGGTTTTCAAGACCGTTGCATTAAACCGCTCTGCCAACCCTCCAAATACAATAGGCAATCTACACAAATCAATGGATATGCGCAAATGGGCTAGTGCTACTTCTACGAAGCAGCGAAGCTGAAAATAGATGCATGATGATTCCAAGTTCAAGCCACAGCGCTGGGCAACGCAATGACCTTACCTTATTCTACACCATCTAAATCCATCACGTCTTCAGCAGTTGACGTCGTTTTTAAGGGTGTTACTGCTCCAGAAAGAATAAATTTCATGACTTCCGAACTGGGCAAATCCAATGGGCGCACCAATTCGGGAGGCATAAGCAATAGGGTACCCGAAAAATCATACGAATTGGGCAAGTAGACGGCTACATGACCTGGCATGGAAAGCATCTCTAACGATTCTTTGGTGAGAAAACCAATTCGATAGACTCCTGTTGTTTTGTCTACTAAGACGATAACTGGCTTGTCAAATTTTCGCTCGCTGCTTACAAAAGCGGAA
Organism: Amoebophilaceae bacterium; assembly: GCA_035299565.1. GTDB lineage: Bacteria > Bacteroidota > Bacteroidia > Cytophagales > Amoebophilaceae > Cardinium. The sequence goes on from DATGWI010000075.1 coordinate 4,338, forward strand.
GTAATGTCTTTTAAGGAAGTATACAGCATGCTCACAAAGGGCAACTTTTTGATCAATGCTTCTGTAAATCCAAATGCAGATTGTACCAATAAAGTAGATCCTATATAACCTAAAAGGGTGATGGAGGAGGCTACAATAAACATGCCAAGTCCTGGAATGCCAAAGCTTGCCAATCCGTCAATCTTTTGAAGCACAACAGAGATTAAATAAAGCGTGGCCCCTAGGGGGGCAACCAATAACAATCCTCTAAAAAAATAGAGTAGCAATCGATTCAGGTATGGTTGTTCCGTTTTCATGTTTCAGTAATAGCTATCTGTCTGAGTGCACCAAGAAGGTAGCAACAAACCTACGTTATACCAACAATTTAATAAAAAAAGAGCAGCTCAAGCAACAGATTTTTCATGCCTAGTCTTTGCAACACAACAGCTCAAAACAATAGAGCTGTTGCCGTAAGTCCTAAAAAATAGTCGATGTTAAAATTGGGAGCCAGATATCACTTGATCTACGATCTCCTGTTAGAAGTCCTTATAGGAAGCCATATTATTTTCAGGTATTTTCCAAATTTTCCATAAACCTATGTATTTATGAGTAAAATGACTTACGCAACAGGTCTAATCTGGCAAAAGGACTGTCTTGGTACATAACATGAAAAATGACACCCCCAACAAAAACCTAAAGTAATGGTATGCGTATTTAATTTAATTCATTCATTATAAGCAAATAAAATAATGGTAAAATAGATTATTCGGTTTGGCTTCATCGGGGTATTGGGAACCATTTTGATTGCTTTTTAATTAAACCTTTACTTTAATGAAGTATAATTAAATATTGATTTTTAATATTTTTTAATTTAAAACCGAATATTATTTGGTTGTGGGTCCAGCTGCACAACGGGGCTGAAATACCATGTCGTTGGTGGTACTATTGGGTCGCCATCGGTTAGTCCTCTCTATCAGGAGAGTTAGTGCCTGAAAGTATAGATACTCGGACAGAATGTGGGTGTGCATCTACCCCACTTTGAGGTAGCGCTTCTTGCACGGTTCTGCTGTATGAATACAATAGTACTAGAAAATCAATCTATTTTACAATAATATTGGCCTACTCCTGATCCATATTAGATAGGTCTAATTTAAAAATTTACACTATCTAAATCTATTTTGCCTAGTCAAATTTTTGATTTAGACAATGCTAAAAATAGAAGGTGCCAGGGTTGTTGGCCATGGACTTAGATCTATCTAACTATTTATTTATATTTGTCTAAAACGTTTCACATACGCTATTTATGCAACGAGTATGACCTCACTAACACATTCGGAAGAGAATTATTTAAAAGCAATTTATAGGCTTTCTGAGGGTAAAAAAACGCTGGTGACAACTTCTTATAGGCTTTCTGAGGGTAAAAAAACGCTGGTGACAACTTCTGAGATCGCCAACGTATTGTGCACAAGTGCTGCATCGGTTACCGATATGATTCAAAGATTGCATGCAAAACAATTTCTATGTTATCAAAAATACCAGGGTGTTCAATTGACAGAACAAGGAAAAAAGTTAGCAATCAAAATCACCCGCAAGCACTTCTTATGGGAGGTATTCTTGGTAGAAAAGTTAAAATTTGGATCGAGCGAAATCCATGCAATAGCCGAACAATTGGAACACATTCAATCGGATGTATTGATCGAACGTTTGGAGCATTTTCTAGGAAACCCACAATATAGCCCCCATGGGATGGCTATCCCCAATTCCAATGGAGAAACACTCGCTAAGCCAAGTATGTTGTTGTCAGAAGCAAAGGAAGGGGAAAGCGGTATCGTATGCACCATTAAAGATGATTCAGCTGATTTTCTCCAATACCTATATAAAAGAAACATTTATTTGGGTGTGAAACTAACCGTAGCAGAAAAAGTTCAGTTCGACGAATCTATGGACATACTAATTGACCATCAAAATAGAATGAATGTGTCCCGCAAAATTACCGATCGCATTTTGATCCGTACTTAATCATTTTCAAATACCAAACAAACTGTTTAACCATCGTATAACATGATTGCATGCTTCAAAAATAAATGTACAACACACAAGTTTCTGGTGATCCTATTTTTTTCTTGGTTATTAGCCGCTTGTTCTGAGGGTACTTCCGAAACAGTATTTACCATTGTCACGACCACCAGCATGCTTGGGGATGCTGTTCAAAACATTGTACAAGAAGATGCCAAAGTGGTTGCCTTGATGGGACCAGGTATTGACCCACATACCTATCAAATTACCCAAAAAGATGCTTTACAACTCAAGAAGGCCGATATCATTTTCTATAATGGCCTTTATTTAGAAGGAAAAATGGCCGATTTGCTTCAAAAAATGTCCAAAGAAAGAGCTGTTTTTGCAGGTGGTGACGCACTAAGTGAGGATCAACTGATATTTGATGCAAACGCATTTCCTATGGGGATAGATCCACACATTTGGTTTGATGTAAGGTTATGGCAACAAGTGGTTGCATTTGTAAGCCAAAAACTCCAACAAGCAAGACCGGAATCAGCAGCACAGTATCAAAAAAATACCATTGCATATTTAGCTAAATTAGAAGCCTTACATCAAGAAATAGAGCAACAAATTCAAACCATTCCTGAACAACGAAGGGTCCTGATCACTGCCCATGATGCCTTTGGTTATTTTGGCAGGGCCTACAACATACAGGTTGTTGGCTTGCAAGGCATTTCTACTGCTGCCGAATGTGGTTTGCAAGACATTCAACGTATTGTACAGCTTATTTTAGAACGCCAAATAAAAGCTGTCTTTTTTGAAACCTCTGTCTCGGATAGATCCATGCGCGCAGTGTTAGAGGGTTGTGCCCATTATGGCCACAACGTAGCAATAGGAGGATGCTTGTACTCAGATGCCCTTGGGACTGCAGGGAGCCCAGAAGGAACCTACTGTGGCATGGTTCTAGCCAATACCCAAACCATTGTTTCCTCCCTTAAATAAATAAAGATGATGCAACAACTTAAAAGTACCTCCATGGTCGTTCGGGATTTAACGGTTGCCTACGAAAAAAACAAAGTGATCCTGGATAAAATTAACCTTACCTTACCCACGCAAAAAATCATTGGCATTATAGGACCCAATGGAGCAGGAAAATCTACCCTATTAAAGGCTGCTATGGGATTGATTCCGTATCAATCGGGAGAGGTTACATTATTTGGGAAACCCATTGGTGCTGTGCGGCGAAGGGTTAGCTATGTACCTCAGAAAGAGAGTGTAGATTGGGATTTTCCGGCTTCAGTATTTGACATTGCGCTTCTGGGTCGATACAATCGATTGGGTTTTTTTGAGCGGCCCCAAAAAGGGGATAAAGCAATAGCGATGCAGTGCTTGGAAGAAATGGGTATTGCAGATCTAGCCAAACGGCAAATTGGGGAATTGTCTGGGGGACAACAACAACGGGTATTCTTAGCAAGGGCATTGGCTCAAGATGCGGAATTGTATTTTATGGATGAGCCTTTTACAGCTGTGGATGTTACCACAGAAAAAGCTATCGTGTTGTTGTTGAAAAAAATGGTTGCAGCAGGCAAAACCATTGTGGTCGTACACCATGATTTGGGTTCGGTATACGAATACTTCGACTGGATGGTGTTGCTCAACCATACTGTCATTGCGACAGGATCAACCAAATCAGTCTTTACGGCTGACGCTCTAGAACAAACATATGGCAGCAAATTCCCTTTTATTCGATCGTACGTCCCCACGGAAACCCAGTAATGGCAAAAAAAGGCAACCAGGAGTCTCCTCTTTTCCTGGACCGTTTTACGCAGGAGGTCTTGTACCATGGGATACTTCAGGTACATCGCGTACAAAACGTCCAGCTTTCACCACGAATTGCTGTATATCCCCCTACAGCTTCAAAGTCATAGTCAACATCTGTTCTCGTATAGACCCGTAGGGCACACGCATCGATGTTCTGGTGATTTGGGGTTCTGTTGGTGCTAGCCTTGCTGTCATCATAAACAAAATTCAGCCCCATACCAACAATCTTGTGGCTCCTATAATAGACCTGTTGCGTAAGTCATTTTAATCATAAATACATAGGTTTATGGAAAATTTGGAAAATACCTGAAAATATGGCTTCCTATAAGGACTTCTAACAGGCGATCTTAGATCAAGTGATATCTGGAAACCCCCAATTTTAACATCGACTATTTTTTAGGACTTACGCAACAGCTCTAATGTCAGATACATACCAACTCGTACACGAGACGAGATGCACAACCACCACAACCAGGTTGCAAGTTTCGCATTAATTCAGTTAATTAATAGCTAAGGTCAACACGTGTATGAAATTCATTTCAATGAATTCAGTACCTATACCTTACGCATTGTAACAACAACTTCCAGATCATGAGCACCCCAGTAGAACGTATTTCTTATTCTATAAAAGTTGGATCAAAGACACTCGATCCACAATATCCCATACAATCCATCGTAATAGACAAACACATCAACAAGATTCCATATGCACGCATCGCTTTGTACGATGGAGACATGCAATCGCAAACATTTTCGCTTGCCGATGGCAAAACCTTTGAAATAGGAGCTGCCGTAACCATTCAAGCTGGATATGGGACAGAATTATCTACCGTATTTGAAGGCGTAGTCGCTAAATTGGCCATAAAATCAAGTTCAACAGGGTCTCCTACCCTTCTGGTAACCTGCCGAGATGTTGCCTATAAAACAACACTTACGCCCAAAACCATGCACTTTGCGAAAAGCAAGGACAGTGACCTTTTAAAAAAAATTCTAGGCGCCTACAGCGGACTAAAAACCAAACTAGAAACCACTGCAACCACGCACGAAGGCATCGCACAATATGAACTCACCGATTGGGATTTTCTAAACATCCGGGCTGAAGCCAATGGACAAATAGTGGTGGTAAACAATGGAGAAATTTCCGTAAAAAAACCCAAGACCACTGGCAAGGGTTCTGTCACTTACATCTATGGGTCAGACTTTATGGATTTTGACATCGAGACAGATGCACGAGAACCCTGGGCAGGTGCTGCTGCTGTTACTTGGGACAGCAACAAACAGGCCATTGTTTCGACCAAAGCATCCGATCCTGGAGAACGATCCATGGGGGACTTGTCTTACAAAAAGCTGACCTCGGCTACGAAACAAAATCCCGTTTCCATCGCCCATGCTGGCTTAGCCAATCCAGAAGTCAAAACACTGGCAGAGGGGCTGCTGGATCGCAGCAGAATCGCAAAAATAAAAGGTACAGTGACCGTACTAGGCAATCCAAAACTACTGCATGATAGCCTTATAACCATTCAAAAAGGAGCCGCACACTTTTCAGGAGATGCATACGTGTCGGGCATTCGGCATATTATAACATCGGGGACATGGCAAACCGAACTCAGCCTAGGACTCGAAGCCAAACGGTATGTACGGAAATACAACGACATAGGCTCCCTACCTGCAGCAGGAACCATGGCTCCCATGCATGGACTACACATTGGTATTGTAAAACAAATTGCACAAGATCCTCAAAAAAATGAACGGCTTTTCGTGCACCTACCGCTCGTTCAGAGCAACCCAAAAGAGGGCATTTGGTGCCGATTGGCTTCATTTTACGCCACCCAAAAATCAGGCGCCTTTTTCATTCCAGAAATAGAAGATGAGGTTGTAGTCGGCTTCGTCAACGATGATGTACGCGCACCGATTATCCTAGGCTCGCTCTACAGCAGCAAACATGCCCCACCCAATCCCATGGATTCCAAAAATTTGATCAAGTCGTTCGTGTCCCGTGAGAAGCTAGAACTCACCTTTAACGACAACAAAGACGGACCTGAAATCCGTATCAAAACGCCCAAAGGTGGACGGATTCAACTATCTGATAAAAACAAAGGGATTGAGATCGTAGATCAAAACAGCAATAAAATTGTATTGAGCTCCAGTGGTATTACCCTAAGCAGCAACAAAGACATTGTCCTAGATGCCAAAGGAAGCATTACCCTGAAATCAATAAAAGACGTAGTACTCAATGGAACACAAAATGTAAATCTCAAGAGCATGAACATCAACGCACAAGCATCTATGAAAGCTTTGCTCAGTGGAAATGCCTGCACAGAAGTAAAGTCCAGTATGGCGACCGTTATAAAAGGTACTACGGTATTGATCAATTGATCAATCATACCATGAAAGGTACAACGGCCCTATGCTCTATAGAAATCAAGATACGGGTTCCAAACGCTTGTCCGTACTGCCAACTGCACCTTTGAAAAAAGGCGTGAATAGAAAGCGTGCAGGCAAAGAGGAAAAGAAGGGCAGGCGCAAGGGCAGTACGGATCAGATCGGAACCCGCAACTTGCAATTGATTTAGTATATGCCATAAAAAAAGAAGCACAACAAAGACAGTATCCATACCCTATTCATACAAAATATCAAAACCGTATGCCACCAGCAGCTGTAATGTCAAACAAACATATTTGTCCCATGGTCACCCCAGGTGTTCCGCCCATGCCACATGCAGGAGGAGGAATGATTATATTGGGCTGCCCCACGGTATTGATAGGCAAACTCCCAGCAGCACGCATGGGCGATTCCCTGCTGTGCAACGGTCCCCCACCCCATCCCGATACCATTATCAAAGGATCGATCACCGTGCTCATAGGCAAAAAACCAGCAGCACGCATGGGCGATACAACTGGTATGGGCGGAATGATTCTACAGGGATGTGCTACCGTTATGATAGGGGGATAGCACGGAAAATAGAGAGAGACCACGAACCTTAAGCCACATAAAAAATGGAAGATACATATACTTATTTAGGCACAGGTTGGAAATTTCCACCTTCGTTTGATCGCCACAGTGGTTCTGTAGAAATGGTGAGTGGATTAGAAGATGTGAAAGAAAGCTTGACCATCTTGATGCGCACGCGTGTAGGCGAACGTACCATGGAACCTTCCTATGGTTCTGAACTCACCCCTTTGGCCTTTCAGCAAGTAGACCTGAACCTGGAAACCTTCATGGTAAACAACATCAGACAGACCATTGCAGAACATGAGCCAAGGGTAGATGTTTTAGAGGTCACGTTATGCACGCCCGATACCGGAGAAGGGTCCATTGATATTCACATAACCTATAAGGTTAAGGGAGCAGACCAAACAGAAGTGCTTCAGTATAGATATGATCCTATTTTCAACCAATAGAAAGATGCTGGCTGGGGCTCCTACGACACCGTCTTTCTTTCTCCGTACTTTTGTCTGGATACAAAAGTGCAACAAAATCAAGTGCCAGTGGTAAGCGATGGCACGCTTTCTATGCACTCTTTTTTTCAAAAGCGCACGGCAAAACAGACCAGATGGGAATCCGAAACTTGAATTCGTTCGATTATAGACAAAATAAACTATGACCCCTATGTCAGAAGAACTAGACTACTCCTTCTTAAAAGAACAAGGAATAGCATACATTCATCAATTAGCAGGCAACAAATGGACAGATTATGGCATCCACGATCCAGGAATCACCATTTTAGAAGAACTCTGTTTTGGCATCCTAGACCTAGTCTATCGAACCAGCTTTTCTATAGAGGATGTATGGGCAAAGGATCCGAATGAGACAATTCCAAGCAACGACAACCCATTCTATAGAGCAGAAGAAATTCTGCCCTGTAATCCCTTAACCCAGTGGGACTTTCTAAAAATTGTATTGGATGTACCAGGAGTCAAAAATGCCAACCTTTCCCTAAGCCGTGGTCCAAATGAAATCAAAGGGGGATACAAGGTTTTTATAGAATTGGAAGAACGCATTCGAAACAGCAAGCAGCAGTCCGAAGAAACATTAGCCATTGTAAAACAACGGTTGCATACACAAAGAAACCTATGTGAAGATTTTTTTGTCATTCAACCCATGCAGTCGTTGCCCATTTGCATAAAGGCAAATTTTGAAACACAACGTTGTTTGGCTTACGAAGAGGGAGAAACCATTGCAGCAAAAATATTATTTGATTTACACGAATTTCTATCGCCACGCATCCCTTTCTACAACATCAGCCAATTGTTGGAAAAAGGTAGGACCATAGATCAGATTTTTACGGGACCATTGCTCACGCAAGGATTTATAGACGAGCCAGAATTGATCCAGCAAAAAAAGAGGAGCAAGACCATGTACATTTCCGACCTTATAGAGCACGCTACCACAGTAGAAAATGTAAAAAATGTATTGTATTTCGAACTCTTTGTAGGAGACCCAACCACTCCTTTAACCAACGTTACCTTACCCATTGCACACGATCAATTTCCTGAACTAAATACGCAAGAAAGTAAGATTACCTTGTCGCACAATGGAACAGCTATCCCCATCGATTGGGAGAAAGTATTACACTTGTTAGAAGATATGAAAGGAAGAGGTACGTTAAGCAAAACCTACCTACAAAAAGAAGAAGTATTTGTGCTAGAAGGAGATTATAGAGATTTAAAAAAATACATTTCCCTGCAACAAGACCTACCCCTCCTTTATAACGTAGGGCATGAAGGCTGTACTCCATCTGAAAAAGCTAAAAACCATGCAAAAGCAAAACAACTCCAAGCCTACTTACTGATTTTTGACCAAATTTTTGCGACCTATCTAGGCCGTCTCTCCAACATAAGACACCGCATGGCTGCTTACAGCCCTATTTGGGACAAACCAGATGCGTTGGTTCCCCTCCAAGTACCGCGCATGGAAACCATCATCAAAGAACCCACTCCAGAAGACCATACAGCCAATGACTGGGCATTTGTCATACAACGAAAGTACATAGATACCAAGGAAAAAATACAATCTAATCCAGATAAAACCCTTCAAAACAAGTCTATAGAAAGCTATAATAGCTACGTAAACCAAATCTTAGAAACCGAATTCCAAACATTAATCAAACGGTCCAATATGCTGGACCATCTATTGGCCTACTTTGCTGAAAAATACACTACTTACTCGGGACTCCTTGATTCTAAAAGCAAGGAAGATCAAATAAAATCTATAAATATACTGAAATCTCTTTTTTTAAAAGACTACATTGAAATAAGCAAAAATAGAAACCGAGGAGCCAATCATACCCCCCAGCCAATAGATGTTTGGACGGACTATACCCCCTCTGGGTTTGAACGCCGCATATGCTACAACTTGGGCATACAAAACACACAAAAGCGTTGCCTACACGAAATAATACGGTCCAATTTCTTCTTAGATAAGAAAAGCACCCAAAACAATTTTGACCTCTTTTTAGGCAAGAATACCCAATCAGAATATAACCATCTTTTTATGTTCAAAGGGAAATACAAAAACATCCAATCTCTAGCATTAGCCTATGGAATCAACGAAGCGTACTACCACATCAGCAAAACACATGCTGGTCATTATATGGTACTGCTATACATAGATCAGGCAAAACAACATTGGATCGAATTTGTCCCCAACAACAACCTAACCACCATTGAACAAGCCGAAGAGGTGGTGCAACAAAGCGTAGCCTTTTTTAAAATGTGCAACAAACAAAGCGAAGGCTTTCATTTAATAGAACACATCCTACTTAGAGACCAAGATACAATAACAACCGAAGACGATCCTTACTCATTCATCATGACCATGGTCTTTCCTGCCTGGCCAGCTAGGTTCCAGCGTGCTTCATTCAGGAAATTGGTCGAAGAAATGGCCCTATTAGAGAGCCCTGCTCATATATGTACCAATGTATTGTGGCTAGATTTTGAGGATATGACGCACTTTGAAGTAGCCTATAAGACATGGATGACCTTGAAGGCAGAGGCTGCCTCAAAAGCAGAAATAGAGCAGGCTGCACAAACCCTCATGCAGCTGATACAATCTCATAGCAATAGAGCTGTTGCGTAAGTCCTAGAAAATAGTCGATGTTAAAATTGGGGGTCTCCAGATATCACTTGATCTAAGCTCTCCTGTTAGCATTCTTTATAGGAAGCCATATTTTCAGGTATTTTCCAAATTTTCCATAAACCTATGTATTTATGAGTAAAATGACTTACGCAACAGGCCTAATCAAGAAGGAGGCACAAACCGTCAAGCCTTGTTTGGTATAGTTGTATAATGCATCAGATACGTCACGCCTTTTCGTACAGGAAGCTGTTGAAACAAAATGCGGTAAATAACATCTGTAATAGGCGCACGTCGTCCATACGACTGCATCAGTTGGAACATCGTCTGTACCGTTTGAACGCCCTCAGCTACCTCCTTCATATGCATCAATACCTCCTGAAGCGGAGATCCTTTTGCCAAACGGTATCCAATGGTATAATTCCTACTGCTGCTGCTGCCACAGGTGGCAAGCAAATCCCCAATCCCAGCTGGACCCAACAACGCGCATGTATTGATGCCCACTGTTTGTAGCATGTAGTTCATTTCGGCAAGTGCCCCTGTGAGAAAAAAAGCATAGCTGTTTTCTCCATACCCACTGCCCCGTAAGAGGCCAGCGCCAATGGCAAAAATATTTTTAAGGACGCTACAAAACTCTACACTCAGTACGTCCTTCTGCGTACATACACGAAACCAGGCATTTGTAAGCAACTGTTTACCAACAGCCAATACCGTTTCCGAAGCACTGGCTACCACCGTCACAGCAGGTTGCTTCCGAACCAAATCTGCTGCCAAGTTAGGTCCAGCCATACAACCCATATGCCGCACCTCTGTTTCTTGTAGCACCACTTCACTCATCGTAGCAAGGTGTTTTCGTTGCAGCAGTTCATCCGTCGAACGATGTGCCAAATCAAATCCCTTTGTACCATGTATGAGGATATGTCGATCGGTAAGATAAGGAGCTATTTGACGCATTAAAACCCGAAAATGAACAGAAGGGACAATCGGGAAAACCACAGAACAGCCCCTCAATGCCGCAATTAGGTCATCCGTTACTTCAACGTTAGGCAACAAACGCTGATCTGCACAACTTCGGCTCATTTGTGCTTCAAAAGCACGTTCCGCCTTGTTGGTATACACCAACACACGTTTTGCATTGGAAGCAAGTACATTGGCAACCGCGGTTCCAAACTTACCTGCGCCCAGTACAGTTACTGTATGATGCATATTAAGTGAAGATTGATTTTTCCAATTCATAACCTGTAAGTCTATTGTGATAATATAGCAATGTCCCCATGTTTTGAATAAGGACATCCCCATCTTTTGTACGCACCAACGGCTGTTTTGCATGGTATATACCCAATTTTGCCAGGCCATCTTCAAAAATAAGGTCCAATGAACCATGCTGTAAAATGGGTGTAAAATCGATCTTATGGTTGGTATAAAGCACCGTCAATGCAGCATAAACCCTAGCCAAGGCATTCATAAATAAATGATTTTCAATCAATATGCCCGTATGGTGCATCGAGTCATGTGCTGTTGTTTGTGCCAATTCGTATGCCACAAATGCGATCAGATGGCTGCTTACCACGGGGTGGATGCGGTAATATGCTTCTACAATCTTTTGACTGAGGATTTTGGCATATGCATTCGATGGATTTCCAGAAGCAGCTGTTTCAATTTTTTGAAATGCTGCATGCAGGTCTACCTCTTTTCCTTCCGCATCGTAACTACGTCCTTCCGCATCTACGCTGTTTCCCATCACATCCAGAGGCATTCCAATTTTAACAAACAATTCCGATTCTTTTAACAATAAGTTTCTGCCCCACAACAAAAACCGTGTACTGCAGCAATCCGAATCGGTATTGGTAGGAGTGTCACCGTTTCCAGCAACAAACCTCTTAATCAGTTGATTGGCTTCCAACACACAATGGTAATTGAGCACCACTGGCACAATAAAAAGCTTCTTAGCATTGCTTCCCTCTTTTTGAAACAATTGGGCTTGTGCTGAAAAAGGCGTACTCAAGAATCCTAGTTTCAACGTTTTTTCGATGGCACCCGAACGAGTGCGGGTTCCCCCAGGATAGAACAAGGTATGGCAACCCCATTCCAACGTGAGCCTAGCATAGGCCTTCTGAATCTCTAGATAAGGAATGTTTTTCTTTCGACGGTCTACTTTGTAAGGCCCCAATGCATTAAAAACATACCGAAAGCCTCTACTGTTAAAAAGATTCAACCCTGCTCCCCAGCTTAAAGGAGGCAACCCCAACCGCTGCATAACCAATCCTATGATAACAGAATCCCAATTACTGCTATGGGTAGGTACCAATACAATGGTTCCTTTTTGAGCCAATGAGCGTATCGTATCTAAGGCACCAGACACATACAACCTATCTCCTAAACTTTTGCACTTTGCTTGCCAAGCAGTTGGGCTAGAACGAAGGCACAAAAAAGAAGGTTTTAGCAAGAAATTCAACACATACTGGGTCATTTTCACCATAAGATAATACTGCCGCACACTAAAGCTGCTGCGTATTTCATCTACATATCGGATCAGTATATCAGTCAAAAGTTGCAGGTTATTTGCTTTGTCTTGAAGCGCATATTCCATACGTTCCCAGAACAAATGTTCGTCCTTCGGGTCACATTTCCAAGGTTCCGTGGCAACACGAGCACGTTCTTTAGCCATAGTTTGTGCCAACATTTTGCAAAGGGCTTGAGCAGTTCCATAACGTTTCTGTAAGGATTCCAAACTTTGACGAACGACCTCTTGTAAAAAAATTTTTTGATCCTTATGCAGTTTCGCAATAGGCCAATCTTCTGGCTTACCCTCAACAGGAAGAAACAATGGTTGCGAATACATACAGCTCAATGCAATAAAACGTAATTTATGGAAAAACTTTTTAACCAAAAAACCAGACAAAAAGTACGTAATCAGACAACCAATCGATGCAATAAATAAAAATCAGTCCTACTTAATCGATTGGATGTAGTATATACTCGATCGGAATCAAGATGCCAGATTGCGTCCCTAGGACACGGTCCTGCCTGCTCCGTACTTTTGTTTGGATACACAAAAATAGAAAAATCAATCGCTGTTGAAAAAATTAGGAACACTTTTAACAAAAAAAAGAAAAAAATAGAAGAGAGGCGGGGTCGCAGTAGGGACCAAATAAAATCTTGCAATTTAATGCTGTTTTTTTGCAGACGTAATGTGGCATGGGAATATTTTTATACATAAATTGCGTTCTCTTTTTTAAGTGAAACATATTCACACCCAGCATAGGGTCATTTTAAGGGCCTAAAATACAAACCTACAAAACCAATAAAACCAATTTTTAATCGATTGCACAACAAGAAAATCAGGCCCAAGAAAATACCGATCATACGCTATCTAACCCTTACAAACGTATATAGAAAAAGGGTCTGAAGTTGATTGCTTCTTGGCTAAAGTTTTTTAAATATCTTAATTGAGCAAATGAGGAGGACCATCGATAGATTCAATATAGACTGGCATACAGGAAATTTTATAATAAATCAATCCTCCTTCGAATCTGTTGCAAGCGACCTCCATACCATGCCCCTACTGCCACTCATGTACCAGACAGGTTATCTTACCCCAGATCCTGATGGATACAGCAAAGCAAGGATGGCAGCATAGATAAAAAGGCAACGGACCACTATTTAAAATTTCCCAATCAGGAAGTAAAAGCTGCTTTAAAGCTTATATTAGCTGATTTTATAGCTCACAAACAACAAGAAGCAGGAAAGGCCTGGAGCACCTCTATGTTAGCGTCTTTAAGAAAAGAAGCATGGGTTGCTTTTCTTAACATCATTCGAAGCGATTGTTTGGCTAAAGCGGGTTACCGTTTCTTGGATAAAACAGAAAGGAGCTTTCAGGGTGCTTTATATTCCTGTCTGAATGGTTCTTTTCATACTACCGATGATACGCAAGCTAGTGCTGAAAGGGATAGTGGCAGTGGCAGTGGCCGTACAGATATCGTTATGGAGGACCAATATGACGATCAAAGAACCATCTACCTATTTGAAAAAGTAGACCAACCAACCTCCTACACTCTGGAGCAAATATATAGCAAAGATTATAGCATGCCATATGGCACCTGTCATAAAAAGGTGCTGATAGGCTTACAAGGTGATTCTGTAAAACGCAACATTACAGCAGCAGCTATTAATGCTTTCCACCTCCTTTTTTCCATCAGCGCTAGATTTTGTATGAGAAAATTATTGGAAGTAGCTCATAAGCTTGTTTACCACCAACGTGCTTTTGTTTCTAAATCGATTACAACGTGAAAGTGGGATTGAAATTAAGTTTTTTTGGTTGATTATGATTTACTTATAT
>DATGWI010000076.1:0-8696 GCA_035299565.1 Amoebophilaceae bacterium
ATATAAGTAAATCATAATCAACCAAAAAAACTTAATTTCAATCCCACTTTCACGTTGTAATCGATTTAGAAACAAAAGCACGTTGGTGGTAAACAAGCTTATGAGCTACTTCCAATAATTTTCTCATACAAAATCTAGCGCCGATTGAAAAAAGGAGGTGGAAAGCGATGGCACGCTTTCTATGCACTCCTTTTTTCAAAGGCCCGTTTTCCAGTACGGACCAGATGGGAACCCGCAACTTGAAATTGATTTAGTATATATTTTTTATTATCCAATTAAAACCTTAACTTGTGGTTAGTGTCTTTGTTTTCATTACCTGTCATGGGTAAGGAGTGTTGTTGTGCATACAAGGTACTTGACTTGATAACCAGATTGGTTCAGGTAGATAGGGCCGTTTATGCTTTGCCTGTCGATAAAATAAAAACACTTGAAGTTTAATTGATTTAAATAAGTAAATAATTTTCCTATGCAAGGGACTGTAAAATGGTTTGATCAAACCAAAGGATATGGGTTTATAAAGCCAGTTAATGGAGGCAAAGATGTTTTCGTTCACGTCAGCGCACTCATTGCATCCAAGATTCATACAATTGATGAAGGTCAGGAAGTCGATTTTGAGATTAGTAACGATAGAGGAAAAGAAGTAGCTAGTAACATTAAGCTTCTTGAATCTATCGAGAAATAGAGCCTTGCAAGGAACTAAAAAGCCAAAAACAGTTGTATTACTTTTGTTGAACTTTTTCTTCAGCACTCCTAAAGCCTCAAAGAAGATTCGATTTTCTGAATACTTATAATCTAATTAAGAGGCGTTGCACATATATAAAGTAAGGCAAATAAGTCGACGTACTAAACTGGGCTGCCAAATTCATAGGGATTGCCCCCTACGTTTTGTGCATCAAACCGTTTGGTTTCTATAGGCTTGCCTTGCTTATGTGCAACGAGTTCATCATATTGCCCTGCTTTATTTTCAGGGAAGTCTTGGAAAAACCTATTACGTTTTACGTATGACGAGACTATTGCAATAGAAAGCTGTATCTGTTCTATTTTTTAGCATTCTGTTTAAAACTGTAGCATGCGTATGTGTATTGTACAGGGTATGTATTATGGTTTTAAGCTAGAGGAACTTCAAAATGGTTCCTAGTAAGTTTCTTCATGGCAACTGTCTTATGACTCAGTTGTTTGTTTTTAATTTAAGACGTATTGGCTGAAGCACACACAGCAAAGACCAAAACGTTGTTACTTACGTTACTACTTTAACTTTAAAAAGTACATCTATTTTGATTAACACGACTACCTTTCAAAAATACAACTTGCCATCAGCTCTATTAGAAGCATTGGCAAGAATGCAGTATGCCAATCCTACTGTTATTCAGGACCAAGTAATCCCTATAGCATTAACGGGGCAAGATATATTGGGTTCTTCCAAAACAGGTAGTGGGAAAACAGCTGCCTTTTCTATTCCGGTTGTAGCCCAACTTATGGAACACCCTGGATCCAGTGTATTGGTCTTAGCTCCTACACGAGAATTGGCAGAACAAGTAGAAGGTGTTATGTCTAAAATGGCTAGTGGATGTAGGCATTTGCGGACCGTATTGTTGATAGGTGGAGAACCTATTGGCAAACAGTTGATGCGTTTGCGTTCGGAACCAACCATCATTGTTGGTACACCTGGCCGTGTAGAAGACCATTTGTGTAGAGGATCGCTGAAACTTTCGAATACTACTTTCTTGGTTTTGGATGAAATTGATCGAATGTTGGATATGGGCTTTTCGATACAGATAGCTAAAATCATCAAACGCTTGCCCGTAGAACGGCAAACATTGATGTTCTCAGCTACCTTAGACAAGACGATCGAGCGCTTGGCTAATACCTATCTACATAATCCTGCACGAATTAATGTAGAGATTCCTGAAAATGAAGAGAAATTAATTCAAGAAGCATACAAATCCGTTCCAGAGTCAGACAAATTTCAGGTATTGTTGCAGGAACTTGATCAACGTGAAGGATCTACGATTGTTTTTGTAAAAACGCAAGTAAAGGCGCATAGTTTGTGCTATGAGTTGCAAAAAGCACATTATAGGGCACAAGCCATTCACGGTGGATTAAAGCAACACCAACGCAAACGTGTCATAGAGGATTTTAGGAACAAGCGGTATAAGATTATTGTAGCAACCGACGTAGCAGCAAGGGGATTAGATATCGAACACATTAAACATGTGATTAATTATGACTTCCCACAGGCTGCAGAAGATTATACCCACCGTATCGGTAGAACTGGTAGGGCAGGTGCTACTGGATTTGCATTTTCTATGCTTTCTTCTTACCAAGAAGAACGGCTCTGGCGCATCATACACAATGAGCCTGTGACACGAGAGCCACGCAGCAAACCATTTAGGAGAAATCCAAACCAACATGGAAATCGCTTTAGGCCGCGTACCTTCTATTCTAGACAAGAGGTTTCAAATTAAACTGTATTAAATCAATTTCAAGTCTGGTCCGTACTGGAAAACGCGCCTTTGAAAAAAGGAATGCATAGAAAGCATGCAGGCAAAGAGGAAAAAGGAGGGCGGGATTCTAACTGGTTCAGGGCCTATACTATAACTTGAGTTGTAGCATAGGCTCATTTAAACGTTATTTTAATGTTTTTTATTCCTAAACCCGAGGCTATTTACCCACCAGTTCTATTGAAATAATCTGTATTTTTTGAACTTTTGCCATAGGTGCACGAACAAACCAGTCTGTGGCGAGTGGGATGGGATAACAATCTCTCCAAGCTCACAGCGTCTAATGAGTGCATCTAAGAAAATAACCGATAAGGGCATCAAGGGCAAGAAAAGAGGATCTATTGTCTTGTTTTTGAGCCAAGTATGTGAAGGGGTTTTTAGAACAGCTTTGTACGTCCTATGAAACTGTTTGATGGACATCCTTTTCATATTCGGGTAGTATGCAACTTGTGGTTGTGCATTCACCTGCTTGTGTAGTTCAAATAGGATATGGAATACCCCAGAACTGCTCATAAGTTTGGAAACCGTACATCCACCATGCAACCTAAACAAGCAACAACAAAACAGACGAAAATATTGTCTTGCCACCGCAATTTCTCGTGGAGCAATAGGGTCTTTGTGGGGAAAACGGGCAACAAGTCGCCGCAGGCAGAGGGGATGGCTATCTTCCAAGTAAGCATAGGTGCCTCTGCATAAAATAAATTCCATGCTTTCCCCATTTGGGTCTAACAACAAATGGGACTTTCTATGGCTTTTCGAGCTGATATCCATGCCCAAATAGATGGATTGTACTTCTTCTTGGTTGGAAATAATTTCTACATGCATGCCTGTTTCTTGACGAATGTCCGTTATGATGGCATGCGCATTGTACGCATCACGTAGAAAACTGGTGGCTGTGGCTACGATAAAATGAACGCCGTTTCGCGCTAGTTTTTGTTTCTCTTCTAGCAGTGCTGCTATGATACACTTTTGTTGTGATGGGATGGGATGGGGTAATGGTTCTATACTTTATTTCGCATCTGGAATGACTGTAGCGCAACCGATTTTTTTCTCATAGAGTATGCCATATGCTGCTTGACTTACAGTCTCAACAATCACTCTGAGTGCATGTCTGTTTATGTCAATAACGGCTAGCTTATCCATCGTTCTTTGCGCCAAAAGGGCTGTAAAAGGGGCTAATGTTGTACCGCATTAGGAAGAGATTCTTTTCTCTAGGAACGAAATATCCCATTTAAGATAAGGAATGATGGTACAATTTAGTTTATTGGCTACCCATCCATAGCCTGGAATGGTGTAATTGGATACTTTCTGGATGTTGGAGGTGGGGCCATGCAAGCGTTGCATGACGCGAAAAGCCATTCCTCCATAAAGTGCTCCTCTAGAAAACAGCTTGCATTCTGAGCCAAATACAACGCCTAAGTAGCTTGCCGTATCATATGGGGGGAGGCTGGTAGGGGTACTTTTGGGTAAGATGTTCAGGCGAAAACGACTCATTCCATAGGCTATGCCTATATACGCATATGTTCGAGGATTGAGTACTTGTACATACCGTAACGCAACCAAACCGTAGGGACCTGCTGATTGATAGGCACAGCTGTTTCCATACTGTTTTTGATCGGGCCTATCACAAGCATGTCCTATATTGAAGGAGAGCTGTATGTCTTTACGGAAATGGAAATCAATGCCGCCTTCATACCGATGGTATTTTCTCTGTGCAAAAGAACGCAATAGCCTGAACCAGTCCAACCGTATCCCCATATGCTGTAATACAGGGACATATATAGGCACATGGATCGGTTTTGGAACCAAGGTGTGTGCGAAAAGGTCCAATACCTGTTTGGGTGCACCTGGGGGTATGGGAGAGGCATCTGTTGCTGCATCGGCATCTGAGGGATCTGTTTTTGATGGGCCGTAGGCTTCTTGTTGCACAAACGGTAGGTCGTTTTCTTCTGCATGGGCGCATAAAACAGCATTGTGCAAAAGTGTGCTTACAATGAAAATACAGACAAACTTTATGCGTATCGATTGGTGCATGGTACAAGGTTCAAATACAATTTGGGCGTTGCAATGGTGTCATTTATCCGTACTTTATTTCTCCTGCGGAAGTGCCTTACAATGGAACAGATACAACTTTTGGATGCTACGCCTTCATTTTGTCTTAAAAACAGGGTACTACCGTATGGCCATGACCCATCTTTCTTTTGCGTATAGGTCTTTGTGCAATACGACTTCCTGAAACTGTGTACGGTGTAACAAATCTACAACCTTTTTACCAAATACTTCATTTATTTCTACGCAGAGTGTTCCTTTTGGCTCTAGATGTGCACGGGCGAGTTGAATGATGCGTTTGTAAAACACAAGTGGGTCGGCATCTTCCACAAACAAGGCCAAATGAGGTTCATGGTTTAAGACGTTTGGTTTCATGAACTTTTTTTCTTGCATGCGTACATAGGGTGGATTGCTTACGATCAAGGACCAACTTCGTGGTGGCAACGGTTGGGTAAGGATATCTGCCTGTATGTATTGGACGGCAACGCCCAACTTTTGGGCATTGGATTCCGCTATGCGTAGGGCTGCTTGGCTACAGTCTATTGCTTCTACAGATGCTGCTGGAAAATACTTTTTAAGTGTAATGGCGATGCAACCACTTCCGGTTCCAATGTCTAAAACCGTTGTAGGGGGTGTTATGGCATGCCGCAAAAAAGCTACCCATTCTTCAGTTTCTGTACGGGGAATCAACACGTCTGGTGTAACGTGAAACATGCTATCTGCAAAATAAGCTGTTCCAAGTATGTATTGAATGGGTTCGTGCTGTTGCAACCGTTCTATGGCGTCCAAGAGGGTGGATCGGACCGTGGAAGAAAGTGTCAAGGTTGGGTTTAAGATCCAATCGGCATCGGTTAACGCAAAACAATGGCCCAACAACCGACGCAGCACGGCCTGGCTTTCTGCCTTTGAATCAAGATGGATTTCATGCAGCAAGAAACGTTCTAAGGTACGCAATGAACAGGATGCATCGGTAGGCAGTATGGTTTGAGCCAGGCTTTCATCTTGTTTCTTTAGCACTTGTGTGTGTTGGTTTGTTCAATTTTTTCTTTGATCTCTTTTTCTATGTTGGCATAGAGTGTTGGATTGTCTTTCAGTACCTCTTTGCTTGCTTCTCGTCCTTGAGCCAGTTTGCTATCCGCATAGGAGAACCATGAACCAGCCTTTTTAATCACGCCTAAGTCTACGCCCAGATCAATCAGTTCGCCTACTTTTGAAATCCCTTCTCCATACACAATATCAAATTCTACCACACGAAAAGGGGGGGCGACTTTGTTCTTTACAATTTTCACCCGGGTGCGTTTGCCCGATACGGTGCCATCGTTTTCCTTTAAGGAGGTCACACTGCGGATGTCCAAGCGCACTGAAGCATAGAATTTCAATGCATTGCCTCCGGTAGTTGTTTCGGGATTGCCGAACATGACCCCAATTTTTTCACGTAGCTGGTTGATAAAAATACAGGCACAACCTGTTTTATTGATGGTTCCAGTAAGTTTGCGCAACGCTTGAGACATCAAACGAGCCTGCAATCCCATTTTACTCTCTCCCATATCGCCTTCTAGTTCGCTACGTGGCACCAGCGCTGCCACTGAATCAATCACCAGAATGTCTATGCTACCCGAACGAATCAGGTGTTCTGCTATTTCCAGTGCTTGTTCGCCATCATCCGGTTGTGCAATAAGCAGGTTTTCAGTATCTATGCCCAACCGTTCTGCATAGTTTCGGTCAAAAGCATGTTCGGCATCAATAAAGGCAGCCAATCCGCCCTTTTTTTGCGCTTCTGCAATGCAATGCATAGACAACGTGGTTTTTCCAGAAGACTCTGGGCCATAAATTTCAATGATCCTACCACGGGGAATGCCTCCGACGCCCAATGCCAAATCAAGTCCAAGAGAACCAGTAGAAATAACGGGAATATCTGCCACGTGATGGTTGTCACTTAATTTCATCACCGTGCCACGGCCATAGGTTTTCTCCAATTTGTCAATGGTGACTTGCAGTGCTTTTAATTTTTCTGTATTATCAGTCAT
This sequence comes from Amoebophilaceae bacterium, assembly GCA_035299565.1. GTDB lineage: Bacteria > Bacteroidota > Bacteroidia > Cytophagales > Amoebophilaceae > Cardinium. Next base: position 6,578 of record DATGWI010000076.1, read on the forward strand.
AAATATGTTAAGTAGAACAAACAAATATACTAGATCGGAATCAAAATACCGAATTCGTTATACGATCTCGCATCTTCATTTCATTCTAGTATATACTTAATTCAAATGAAGGTGTGGGAAGATGCGAAGGTAGTACGGCCCAGATCGGAACCCACAACTTGAATCAGATTCAGTAGAGCTGTTGCGTAAGTCCTAAAAAATAGTCGATGTTAAAATTGGGGGTTTCCAGATATCACTTGATCTAAGCTCTCCTGTTAGAAGTCCTTATGTGAAGCCATATTTTCAGGTATTTTCCAAATTTTCCATAAACCTATGTATTTATGAGTAAAATGACTTACGCACCAGGTCTAGTATATCCAGAACAGCATTCAGACGAAATATAGGCAAATAAAACCATTCTACGACCCACTCTGCCGAAACTAGCAGGGCTGGGAGATCTACCTTAGCTATTTTTGCGTACTTTTGTCGCATAGATAAGGCCTTAACGCACTATGAAACCAACTATTTATTATTTCTCGGAGGAAACAAAATTTATATTGCGGCACAAAAGAAAGATCACAGCTTGGCTCCAAAGTGTCATCCAACAAGAAGCGCATCAGCTGGAGGGACTTACGTTTGTTTTTTGTTCCGACGCTTATTTGCACGCCAAGAATCAAACCTACTTGAACCACGATACCCTAACCGATATACTCACTTTTGACCATGCTACCAAGCCTAAAACCATTTTGGGAGACATTTATATCAGCATAGAGCGTGTGCGGGACAATGCAAAACAGTACCAAACCAAACCGCAAGAAGAGCTCTACATGGTTATGGTACATGGCTTGTTGCATTTGCTCGGCTATGACGATCATGCTGCAGCAGACATACAGATCATGCGGGAAAAGGAACGTTGGTATGTTGCACAATTGAGGCACATGTATGCCTTGGTATGATGCAGCCAACGGCAGGCATACGAGCACGAAAGGAAGCTATTTTGCGTACTTGACAGGAAACAAACCTAGTCCAGAGAGAGGTAAGGGCTTATCTTTTTTCCCCAACTTGTCTGATAACCAGGCAACTGCTCTATAGCAGCTACTGCTGTAAATTTTCCTACTTTTTTTCTATGCATTAGAATAGCTTTTGCCTGATCCAATGATATATACGGATGTTTTACCAGCTCCTTAAAGGTAGCATGGTTCAGGGAAAGTTGTTTGGGAGCTGTTGCAATGCATGTCCGTTTGACGAGTCTTTCTTGGAGTTCGGCCGACATGTCGTATACTTCGCTGTATTGTTCGACAGAAACAAACCCACCTAGTTTGTTTCTATAGGACACAAGTCTGTTGGCTATTTTATGGTCTATCCCCGTGTTTTTTGCCAATTCTTTTGCAGTAATAGAATTGATATTCAATTTATTTATTTGTGTTCGTTGCTGCAGCAACTGGAATGTTTCTTCCAATAAGGCTTGGTCTTGTGTACGGTCTATTGGTTTTGGAAAAGCACTGAAATACAACTGCACAGCTCTCGGTAGCAGTACGAGTAGAACGATCAGTAGCAGGATGGCTATCAGTCCATTGCTTTCCGCATGTGTAAAATAGAAGGCGCGTTTGATTTTGTCTCGTAGCGTGTTTAACATGTATGGGTAGCTATTTTATATGAAAAAACAGATGTACAGAAGCCGAATATCAGCTATTTCTAATCCCGAATGGCTTTGTTGCATAGCTCCGAAAAATAGTATTGTCTATGTTTTTTAGTAGTTCTTTTACTGCTAAATGATCTGATGAGGCTCCTTTTCCATAGGAGTAGGATAAATTGGCATAACCATTCCTATACAAAGCTACTTTTTGACACGTCAATTCCTATATATATATTAGACGTTTTGCGTAAGTAGGTTCTTTTCGGAATTTTGCATTAAAATGCCTAAAACAGGGGGAGAATAAATTTTCTAAATAACACCCCCTTATGGCACTAGTATATAAAAAAATTGGGATTGCTAATCAAAAAATAGATTTTCTAAAAGTAAAAAGTGCTAAAGTAATTTCAACCATGCGTTTAGACTTAGAATAGCCCTTGGTTTTTCGTCTAAAACGGCATAAATAGTGACGAAAAGTAGCATTCATACTTTCAATAGCTTGTGTAT
>DATGWI010000077.1:0-16559 GCA_035299565.1 Amoebophilaceae bacterium
GGAGCAGGTAGCCATTGTAGCAAAACAGTTAATTTGTTTCTCAATAAGCCCAACGAGGTGAATCGGGCTTATTTAGAGAAGCATTATAACATTGCATTACCGAATAATTCAGCAATTTTAACCGAAAAAATTAAAAAATCCCTAGAAATTTTTGTAGACAAGGAAGGGGCTTTATTTACGAATAAATCCGTTTTAAATATTCCGCAGGTAACTGTTCGCCTATTTTTAGAATCCTTTCTGGCACCTTCAGATAAACCACCCCCAAGCATTCAACTACATATTTTACCACCTTATAGCCCAAATCTAAATCCCATAGAACGGGTATGGAAAGTCATGAACGAACATGCCCGAAACAATAAGTTCTTTCCTACTTTTAAATTGTTTCGAGAGGCTATTATGCATTTTTTTACCCATACTTGGGAGGAGATAAAGCCTAAAATGGATACCAGAATTAACGATAATTTTCAGGTCTTAAATTCCGCATCTTCATTTTAATTGAGTATAGCTATTTTTCTTACATTCAAAAACGCCATATGAGTTGCAGAGCTGCATGGGATTGATTGCTAGCCAGATGGGACTGATGGCTATTGGTTTGTTTTTGTTTGGGATCGGTCGGTTGTTCCTTTTCTTGGAACCGATGCACGAAACTGTATTTTACTTCCAAACGCATCGATTGAATCGGCTTCCAGCAAAGCAAACAACTGGCGGACAAGCCTGTTCCATGATAAGGCACATACCGTATACCACTGTACAGGGGAGTGGGTTCGTGAAAATAGAGTCGAGTGGCATGGCTTTGGGTATCAAAATAAATGATTTGGACAACGCATTGACATGGACGATATTTCCACTTGTGTCTATGGGATAGGGCATATCCAGGATATGAAACCTGTAAGAAATTAAAATGGGCGTGTTGATAAACAAATCCTATCCACCAATGCGTGGAGCACTTACGGTCTGCCATTAGCTTCACTTGCTGCCGTATGGCGGGTTCAATTTGGTAGGTTTCTGTGGCTACCTTTTCCTGTCTTGGTATTGGTTTGTTTTTGGGTAGATGAGTAAAAACATACCGCACCCCCCAGGTAGTGGTGCGCTGGTGTGTATGACTCAAACGTACCGTCATGCGCTTTCCTGGACTTGGGAGCTTCAAACGTACCGTAGGCGCTAAAGTAGAAAAAAGGTGCACATGTGTGGAAAAATGCCAATTGAATCTGGGTGCAAATTGAATGCAACCATACCAGCCTTTTTCATTGGAAGTAGCCGTAGTGTAGTGCTTGAATCCATACCCATAAGGACTATAAAATTCAGCTCCATACCGGTAAAAAGCAGTAGAAAGGTCTACGTAGCGCGAGAGACTGATCAATGCACCTGTAATGCCTGCTTTGCCAATTTTATTGGAGCCAAAAGCAGGGTCTGGAAAGGAAAGCGCAGCCTCTCCAAACAATAGCAGGTTTCTCCATGTCCAACGGTAAAAAAAGCCCGTGGCTGTGGAGCGTTTTCCCTTGAATGCATAACGGGTAAATAGAGTGGCTCTGGGAAGTATCGGTATGTCGTACAAGAGGTGCAGCAACGTGATGCCTACTTCCCTTTGGTTTCGTTTGTTTTTACTCAAAAGTACACATCCTATTGCATGTTCGTGTAGGGTGCCTTTATTTTGAAGTTCATGCAAGGTAGCATAACGGCCGGTTGGGTCGACTCGATGGGTGTATGGCCTATTTTCCTCATCCAGCCTAATGTGTGCATCCAAATTATGGGAGGAGTAGAATCCGGTTGCTTCTAGGGCCTTCCATGCTGTTGCAATGGCTATGCCTCGTAATCCAATCCGCTGAATGCCTTTGTAGGGTCGTATCCCAACTGTATGCGTGCGAACAATAGCAGTACAGTCTGTACCTTTCTGAAAAGAATACCCTGCATTTAGTAGGAGACCTTGTCCATATCCCAACTGATAATCGCCGATGAGCAACCGTTTTGCATAAGGTTTCCCTTCTACCAATAGAAAAAACGACCATAGGTTACATCCGTATCGGTGCGTAGCATGGTCCCAAGTAAAAACCTCACCCGCTTGTTTGCGTGCAACAATGCCTAAAGACAGTTGGTTGTCTGGCTTGATAAAAAGTTGAGAAGTATATTTATCACTGTTAACCATTGGATTATGATCTATATTCGGAGGCAATGGTTTGGGTTCACCGCCCAAAGACGGTTCGTAGCGCAACCAGGCGTAATGCTTTTTACTTTGGATGATGCGTTCCAGTAAAGAAGCCGATGAGGTATCATACCGTTCCGTAACACAAACAAAAGGGCGTAATAAACGAATCGTTTCTAGATCAAAACTAGGAATGGCTTGTAATTCGTATATGGAATACAAGGGCCCCGTAGCCCTCATGTGCTCAAAAAGATGGGTTATTTGCACACTGGATAAAATACCCAAGGCTTCGACCGCTTCTTGGGTTGTCTGATTCAAATCCAGGGGAGCAGCATAGGCTTCTTGGAGTATTTCTCGAATAGATGCACGATTTGCTTCTTCGACGTTGTCTTGCCTCTGCAGGATCTGCTCTATATAGGTTTCCATGGAGCACAAGGGAGCTGCTGCTGCAACGGGAAACACAGTATATAGGTTCCATGAGATCCATAAGCGCCATAAGCGCATCAAAAGCTTGGAAACCTTCCTACGTGGAGAGGGAGTACGGTCGTATGGATTTCTTTTTAGGGCATATCTTATAGCCAGCATTATTTTTCAGAAAAAAACCGATGCTACTCTACCATATTCGAGCGCATTCAAGGTGCAGAAGCTCATTTTGTCCGCGCTGCACAACCCATATATGCTGCTGCTTTTCCCCGTTTTACCAATAGTTCGCTATGTCTCTAATCCGGAACGGTACCTATTACCAATCGCGTTGCGGCCTTCGTTCAGCTATTTGCCGTAACTATACTATATCTACAAATGTACGACATGCGTTGAAATAAGTTATTCCAATGGCCTCACGTACCATTTGGATGGTCTCTTTCGCCAAATTACGGGCTTGTATGCTTCCGTGATACAGTATTTCTAGAACTACTTTGTCTTCTAAAACAGCACGTTTGGCTCGAATAGGTTCCAATAAATTTTGCAAACTTTTGTTGAGTAAGTTCTTCAAGACAACGTCTCCAACGCCTCCTTTTCTATAGGAAACCTTTAATGCTTCCACTTCTGCTTGGTCTGGATGAAAGGCATCTAGATACGCAAATACCACATTCCCTTCTACACAGCCAGGATCGCTTGCCTTAATGTGGTTGGGATCGGTATACATTTGAAAAACTTTTTGTTTAATGCACGCTGCTGTGTCTGATAGAAAAATCGCATTCTGTAACGATTTGCTTGCTTTTGCTTTGCCATCTATACCGACCAATCGAGCAGTACTGCTTAAAAGTGCTTGGCATTCTTTCAAGCAAGCTGTATCATATATTCTATTGAAACGACGTACAATTTCATTGGTTTGTTCGATCATAGGCAATTGGTCTTCGCCGACGGGCACCAATTCTGCTTGAAAGAGGGTAATGTCTGCTGCTTGGCTTACGGGATAGCAAAAGAAGCCAGCAGGGATGGCATCACTGTATCCTTTCTGCTGGATTTCTGTTTTGACGGTAGGATTGCGTTCCAGTCTTCCCAACGTTACCAGGTTAAGGTAATAGATACTCAATTCCGCTATTTCAGGTACTTGCGATTGGACAAAGACAGTGGTCTGCGTAGGATCAATGCCCACGCTTAGATAATCTTTGGCTACTTCCAACACCTGGGATGTTATTTTTTCTGGATGGTTGAAGTTATCGGTAAGTGCTTGTAGATCGGCAATCATAATGTACTGTTCGTAATTGCTTTGCAACTGGACCCTGTTTTGCAACGAACCAATGTAATGCCCTAAATGCAACGGACCAGTTGGTCGGTCACCTGTTAGAATTCTTTTTTTCATTTGAAGGTATAGGTATATAAAGTGCTTTAATATATACGGTTATTGCTACAAACCAATCAGAAGATACAAACATATAGGCACTAAAAGTCAACTAAGTCGTTCTGTATCACCTGAAGCAATTCTTTGGTTAAATGTTTCAAAAAACCTCCTCCTACTGCGCCATCTATAATCCGATGGTCGTAGGTGTGCGACAAAAACATTTCATCCCGAATGACTATAGTTTCGCCTGACTCATTGGTTACAACAGCAGGACGTCGCTCAATGGCGCCTACAGCCAAAATAGCTACTTGGGGTTGCACAATAATAGGTGTGCCCATTAGATTGTCAAATGAACCAATATTTGAAATGGTATAACTAGCATCTGTTAACTCATCTGCCACCATGGTACCGTTTCTGGCCCGTTGGATTAAACCATCGATCTTTTTTGCCAATGCAACGAAGGTAAGTGTTTCCACTTGCTTTACTACCGGAACCATAAGATTTCCATCTGGTAACGCTACCGCAAACCCCATATTGATGTGTTTTCGTTTCCTGATCTCATCGCCTACCACCACTGCATTGAGTAAGGGAAATGCCTGCAAGGATCGCGCGATCGCCATCATAAAAAAAGGCATATAGGTTAGTTTGATGCCATATTTTTTTTCAAAAGCTGCTTTATGCTGGTTGCGCCAGGATACCAATTCCGTTATGTCGGCCCGTATAAAGGAAGTAACGTGTGGTGCTATTGCTTTAGATTGCACCATGCGTTCTGCAATAAGTTTCCTGACCCGATCCATTCGGATGCATACATCTCCTTCCAATGGAGGGGGTATTTGTTCTGGACGCGCATACCGATGCGTGCCAACAGTACTTCGATGGGCTAGATAATCCAATAAAACGTTTTGCGTGATCCGATTGTCTTTCGCACTGCCCACCAATTTGGCCAATTCCTCTGGTTGAATGTTGTGTTCTTGTACCATCCGCTTTACCAAGGGGCTTAACAAAAGTTTGGGGGCATTTGTCGTTGTTAAAGGATTTAAAACAATAGGCTGCTTCTGTATGGGGTGCAAGGGGACGGCCTCTATGGCAGGGGATGCACAGGCCTCCTTTGCATGGGAAGACTTAAATGAATCTGCTGCTTCAGTCTCTGCTTCTAACAAAGCAATTGGAGCGCCTACGGCCACAACAGCTCCTTTTTGTACCAATAATTTTTTGACAATTCCTGTACAAACAGCAGGTACTTCTGCGTCAACCTTATCTGTAGCTACTGCCAACAACGGATCTCCTTCTGAAATAGGGGTTCCCTCCTGAACAAACCAATTTAATACCACCGCTTCTAGTACACTTTCGCCCATTTTAGGCAAACAGAGGGTTATGATAGGCATGCAAAAAACAAACAAATTGAATAACAACGCTTTTACTCTTTTCTTGCGCCTGTGGCTATAGGTGCTTGCTTACTTGTATAGGCAACTTCATTCTGGAACTTGTATACAAAGTTACGCATTCCTAAATACAAATAAATACGTGTGCATTTTTGTAATAGAACTCTAATCCAAAAGCATTGAAAAATTATAGAAATCCGCACCGAGGTGGTTATGTGCTTACAGGTGCAACATTAGCAGGATGCAAGGTCCAGTAAATTACAACATAATAGATTAGTGCCCCCAACAATTCTACTGCTGTATTCATAATAGGATTAGTTGCAAGAGCAGGGTCTCCTTTAAGGTACTTAGCAGCCAATGGAAGTGCCGCACCTAGAAAAGCGGAACAAACAATCTGTAAAAAGAGGCTAAAAGCTACGACAAACATCACCTGATAATTTCGTATGGCTTCGGGATCTATGCTGTTCACTATCTGAATTTTACACAAAGCAACAAAAAACAAAAGACAAGCCAGCAGGGCAGATATTTCTATTTCTTTGGAAATGACTTGGAGCCAATCCTTAAGGCGGGTTTGTCCTCGTGTCAATGCTTGCAACACCACCGAAGCCACTTGGCTGCCTACGTTACCTCCTGTATCCGTAATCATCGACATGTATAATATAAGGTTATAACTCATAAAGAATCCGTTTTTGACATGTAAAAAAACTTGAGAGACGGTTCCTGCTAGGAACGAAATGAGGATCCATTTTACCCTTTTCTTGAGGTGATTTACCGTTGAGATGTCCAGATAGTTTAGTTCTTTCTCTTCTTCTTTAGCAAAAATCCCCATTACTACGTCTGTGTCGCCAGATTGTTCTTTCCGCAACATATTCATGGCGTTGGTGTGTGTGACCACACCCAAAATTTGGTTCTGGTTGTTTATAACAGGCAGAGATACCAAATGAGATGTTTCTATCTTTCGCACTACTGCTTCTTTGGGGTCATCTACCGTCAGATAAATCAAATCGTTTTTTACAAGATCTATTACATTATCTTGCTTCGAATGCAGTAATAATTCTTTCAAGGAAACACACCCCATGAGTTGCATGTTTTCATTGACTACATAAACGTAGTAAGACAGGTTCTTGTGCAAGGATAGTTCTGGTCGGATTTTATCTAAAACTTCACCTACCGTCATGGTCTCTAAAGCGACTAAATAGTATTTCTGCATGATCCTACCTGCCGTACCAGGTAAAAATTCATAATATGAGTTAAGCATTTTGCGTTCTCGCTTGGTTAAGAACGGCATTAATTGTTCTCGCTGTCCACCGTTTAACAAGTGATACAGCTCAATACGAGAATGATAAGGTAGCCCTGCAAATATTTTTGCAAAATCATGTTTTGACATATAGTTATAAATCAATAGTTTATACAAACTTATTTTCAGCAACGAAACAAGCGCAATCTGTTTTCTAACCGTAGTACCATTCGATAGCAAGTTTGTACCCAAACTAGCAATACTTTCTTGAAACAAATCAGCTAGATCCATACATGGGTATGCAGTAAGTATACCCTGTTCATACACTGCTGGATGCACCGCTGAATCCCCTTCTACTACCAAACTCAAATCTATGGTTACTTCTAAATCTGCTGTAAAATCAGCTACCAAGTCGTCTTCTAGTCCTAAAGACTGTTGAAACCTATGCTTGGCAGCATAGGTTAACCAGTGATTGTCAAAGATATTTTTTACTGTTTTTGTCATAACTATAATTTTAATGCTAGATTTCTTAGCATTACACGCTTCAATAAAGAAATCAAGATAAGACAATATAAAGTAAACTACCAAGTAACTTGTTGTAAACAAACGAACAAAAAAACAACAACTAAATATCCACAAAATGGAATTTAAATCATAAAAAATAATGACATAGCTCAACAAATGAAGCCCCCAGAAAAATCAAGTATATAAAGCAGGCCTTATACGGAGCTCAACACAAGGGTACACAATATAGCAATTTGGTTTAGTAATTTAAAGGAAATATATTTGTTTAATCAACTTAAAATACATTAAACGAATGAGATCCAATAAGACCGTCTTGCTGTTAACCTTGATTACTTCTTTGTTCTCTATTTATTACTTGTCTTTCACGTTTGTGGATTTCCAAATCCAACGCAAAGCAGAACAGCAAGCAATGGATGAAGCGCAAAAAATTGATTTTGACAAAAGTCAAGCCTACCTCATGGATCTATGGAACAAACCCGTATACAACGTGTTCGGCCTATCCTATACCTATGAAGAGGTAAAGGAACGTTCGCTGAAACTGGGTTTAGACTTACAAGGAGGCATGCATGTAACGATGGAACTCTGCCCCATAGAACTTGTAAAAGCCTTGGCTTCCAATCCAACCCATCCCGCCTTCTTGGAAGCATTGGAATGTGCACAAAAAGAACGTGAACAGGGCGCTTCCCTTTCGTTTTCTAAGCTTTTCATGGCCGCTTATAAAAGATTGGCTCCCAATGAAGACGTCATAGATATTTTCTCTACCGATGCAAACCAGTCTAGGGCATATACTTTTGCAAAGGAACAAGACATTTGCAAGGCCATTGATCAGGAAATTGAAAAAGCATTGTTGCGCTCGCTTTCCATTTTGCGTGCTAGGCTAGACCGTTTTGGTGCCTCACAGCCTAATATTCAAAAATTACCAGGCACCGGAAGGATACAAATTGAGCTGCCAGGTGTGAAACACCCAGAACGGGTTCGAAAGCTTTTGCAGGGGGTAGCCAAACTACGCTTCTGGGAAGTAGCGTCTGTAGAAGAATATGGACCCCATTTACAAGCAGTGGATGACTTCTTGCTCAAAGAAGAACAGGCCATGCTAAAGTCCTCCTTCGCATCAGACATGACAGAAGCAGAACAAGCAGAACGGCTGCCTAAGCAATCCATTTTAATCAGATATTCAGCATATCCTTTCCCATATAGACTTACGTATCCAATAGAAGTTGTAGATCAAATCGAGGCGCTATTGCGTCGCAAAGAGGTAAAAGCATTGTTGCCTCAGCAACTGCTTTTTATGTGGGAAAATAAAACCCACTGCCTCAAGGAGGGCAAAGAAACCATTACACTATATCCAATCAAACAAACATGGGATCATAAACCGCTGTTAGAAGGTACCATCATTACCCATGCTGCACAAATGCTTGATGAATCGGGTCGACCAGTTGTAAGCATGCAAATGAACGGCGAAGGGGCAAGAATTTGGAAACGTGTTACAGCCAATAACATCGGAAAATGTATTGCTATAACGCTCGATGATCGGGTATATTCTGCCCCAGTAGTCAATCAAGAGATCCCAAATGGCTATTCACAAATATCAGGCAGCTTGACCATAGAAGAAGCGAAAGACTTGGCTAGCGTGCTGCAAACAGGATCGTTACCGGCCCAACTGAAAGTAGTAGAAGAGGCAGTCATAGGGCCGAGTTTGGGTAAAATGGCCCAACAACAAGGCATCCTAGCAACCGCTGTAGGACTGGGTTTGGTTTTGCTCTTTATGGTACTATATTATGCAAAAGCAGGAGTCATAGCCAATCTAGCTCTTTGTTTTAACTTGCTCTTTATTGTAGGTATTTTGGCACAAATGGATGCCACGCTAACCCTACCCGGCATTGCTGGTCTGGTGCTAACCATTGGTATGTCAATCGATGCCAATGTGTTGATCTTTGAAAGAATACGGGAAGAATTAGCAAACAATGTACAGATCAAGGAAGCCATAAAAAGAGGCTATGCCAAATCCTATAGCTCCATCATTGATTCAAATATTACCACGTTTTTAGTCGGTGTGGTGTTGTATTATCTCGGAAAAGGGCAAGTCCGTGGATTTGCACTGGTGTTAATGGTTGGCATCATTAGCTCTTTTTTTGCCTCTGTGTGTATTACCCAGTTGCTCTTTTCTTTTGCATTGCGCAAACCAACACCAATGTTGTCTTTTTCGTATGGCACTACCCCTTCGTTTCTAAAAAATGTGTCGTTTGACTTTATCAAATATCGTTTTATTTTTTATATAGCTTCATTTTCCTATATTGCATTAGGAGCCTTTTGTTTGTATCAACAAAAAGGAATCCCACTGGGAGTAGATTTTTCAGGAGGGCGTTCCTATGTTGTCAACTTTTCTCGACCCATAGATCCGTCACTCCTCAAAGAAAAGCTTGTTGCGCATTTTCCAGAAGGCATAGCCGTACGTTCTTATGGAGCAAACAATGTGGTGCAACTTACCACCAGCTACCTCAGCCAAGAAGATGCCACACAAGCAGATACACAAGCTCGAAACAAAATTGTGGCCTGTCTAAAAGGAGCAACTTCCTTTTCAGCATCTGGTATAGAAGAGCCATCTGAAAACCACTTTTCTATTACCAGCAGTACCAATGTAGGTGCTAACGTAGCCCAAGATGTACAAAAAAGTGCCAAATACGCCATATTATGTTCCTTATTGGGGATTTTCTTTTATGTTGCATTCCGCTTCCGAAAGTGGCAATTTGGTTTGGCTTCAGTAATAGCACTGATACACGATGCTTGTGCTGTACTCGCTGGGTTTGCTATTGCACGTGCAATGGGATTTAACTATGAAGTAAATGAGGTATTTCTAGCTGCAATGCTTACCATTATTGGTTATTCCATCAATGATACTGTGGTGATTTTTGATCGGATACGTGAACGATTCAATGTGAAAGCGAAAAAGATGGAAGCAACGTTTATGAATTGCGCCATCCAAGAGACCCTAAGTCGAACGCTGATTACCTCACTTACCACCTTGGTAGTGGTTGTGGTTCTGTTCTTATTTGGTGGAGAAGCATTAAGGGGCTTTTCGTTTGCCTTAATGCTCGGCATTGTATTTGGTACATATTCCTCTATTTGCATTGCGACGCCTCTTTTGGCAGATTTCCGCAAGAAACGCCCCTAACGCAAACAATAGAAACCAAACATAGCACCATTGAAGCAATTCCTTAGATCGCATTTATCGCATTTTATGTCACTCCTAGAAAAAAAAGTTATCCCCCTTTACATGGTTTTAAATGGGCTCAGCGGAATGGTGCCCCATATTCTAACCATTTCCTTTTCCATCACCCTATTTGAAAAAGACCCTAGTGGTATATCGGCTGCCTACTTAGAACCTGCCTCTTTGTTAGGCATTGGCTGTGCTGGATTGCTTGGCGGTTTTTTCCTAAAACGCTTTTGTAGCTATACCATAGGCACCTATACCCTGCTATGCGCCAGCTTAACCTTATGCTATATTTTGTTTGATACAGAACTAAGTAAAAGATCCTGCACCATGGTTCTATGGGCACTGGCTTGTATTATGAGTATCGAACACGCAAACAGCCTCTCGTTTATCAACAGACAGGTAGGTACAGACAACAAGCCTTTTTACTTTTCTAATTTCCAGGTTTTTTTGCAATTGTTTAACGTCTTAGCGCCTATAGGTACGAAGAACGTATTAGAAAAATTTGGCTTAAAAGCCGTTATAGTGTTTTGCGTCTGCACATACCTGGTTCGTATCATTCCATGGATTATCATTCGTTTCATGAACTTGGACAACCAAACACATACAACAAGTACCGATGGTATGTTAACCGGTTTTAAAGAAATAATCCACAATTCCGGCTTAATGCGTATGACCCTATTTCGGATGATGAACCATATCAGCACCATAGCGTACTTCGTTAGCTTGCCTATTTTAGTAGCAAAAATGGCACAGGGAAACAGTCAGATGAATGCGCAGCTATACAGCTACAGCATCAGCAGCTATAATACAGGCTTTATTTTAAGCGGCCTATGGGGTTCTTTCTATTTAAGAAAACAGCCCAGCAGAATCATCTTTTTTTTAAAAACCAGTCCTATACTTATTGGACTGTCTATTGTTGCTGCTTTTTATGTTAGTAAACCAATATATTTATTCTCCACATCCGTATTATATGGAATTGGACTTTATCTGTTCAGAACAGGGAACTCCACTATAGGGCTAGCTTTAGCCAAGAAAGAAAAACTGGCGCACGTGATTTTAGCTGGAGATGCAACAGTAAAAGCTTTTGCATGTGGAGTTGGGATATTGATCCCATCTTGGCTACTCCTACCACCCATTGGGGGAATTTTACCTCCCTTTTTTGGGTGCGTTGCCTGTTCCCTATTTTCAATAGGAATGATCGACCCAATCATTCAAATATATTTAAATTCTTTACGTAAGCATCGAAAATAGCATTACGTAGGTAAGAAGTCCGTATCTTGAATCCGATTGAGTATATTTACCATTGTAATTCTTTACGACCAAACCAAAAGTGAAATTTTTCTGTGTGACTAAGACTTGTTTTATACGTAAGGTTGGTATTGTTGCCTTGTGCATCAGCTTTTCTACTTTGCTGTTAAAGGCAACCCAATTTTCGAATACGCCTCCCTATACCAAAATCAGCAAAGAGACTGGTACAAGCCCCATACAGCCCCTTGTGCCCATTCCCCATGCGTTCAAAAATAGAGGCGATACTCCCTATACCAGGGTGCGCAAACGCCTATTTCCCAGCAAAGAACAGCAATGGCTGTTTCTGAAACCCAAACCTACCCAACCAAAAGACCAACCATTGGCAATAGTACATTACCAGGCAGAGGAAGCCATCGTTTTTGATGCGCGGAACAACCAGCTTCTGTTACAGGGGACGGGTGTGTTGGAATACGATACCATGAAACTAGAGGCGGCATGTATTGCGTTGGATTTAAGCGCACGTACCATAACAGCAGAAGGAACCAAAGACCGACACGAGCAATGGGTCGGAAGCCCTATTTTTACCTTTAAAGATGCAAAAAAGGGGAAATATGGCAAGGCAGGAATCACAACTACCCGTACGTTTTTTATGGAAAAAATTCGATACAATATCGATACCAAAAGGGCATTGGTAAACAAACTGACCACCAAACAAGAAGAATCTATCATAAAAACCGAACAGACCAAAAAAGAGGACGAAGAAACGTTTTATGCCCAAGACTTGACCTATACTACCTGCGGTTTGCGAAAACCGCATTTTTACATACGTACCAAACAAGCTAAAATGGTTCAAGACCAACATATTACGTCTGGACCTTTTCGCTTTTACTTTGATGATGTGCCTACCCCATTGGGTTTTTTCTTCGGAGCCCTATTTTTAGAAGGGAAACGCACACACGGCATTATCCCACCTGAAATAGGAGAAGAAGACGAAAATGGATTTTATCTACGCAACGGAGGGTATTATATCAATTTTAAAGACTATGCAGATCTATCCATGATCGGTAGCATCTACTCAAATGGTGTCACAGAACTTAAAAATGAACTGCGGTACAAAAAAAGATACCTCTGCAACGGAACGATTGGTTACAATCAAAATAGAGGCAAAAAAGAAAAAGGGTGGGCCCTATCCTGGTCGCATACAACCTTAACCCATCGCACAAGAAGCTTCAATGCACGGGTCAACTTACGCAACAAAGGCTATCGGACATTTGATAAAAAAGAAGAAACCGCATTATCTAAAAAAACAACCAACCAATCGTCTGGTAGCGTGACCTATAAAGACAAATTGATAGGATTGCCTTACCAATTAACCCTACGTACAAAGTACGAAAAAAACCTACTTTCCAACTTTACCCATGCGACGTTACCAGCAGCGACGTTGCAAGCTTCCTGGTACCCTTTGAAACGGGGGGTACAAAGAGAACAATGGTTTCAAAAACTACAGGTAAAGCATACCATAGACTTTCAAAATCATTTTAAAAATGCAGTACAAGACCCTTTCAGTGTAATCAGCATAAAAAAAACAGAGGAAGAGGCCCAAGTGCCCACTACTGCCTCATGGAATCAGTACGCAGCAACCGGCGTATTGCATACCTTTCCGTTCAGCCTGGACACGAAACTCTTTGAATACCTTAATGCAACACCCAATTTTACCTATAGTGAAGCCTGGTATTGGAAAAAGTTGTACTTCGAAGAAGGCGAACCAGAACCAAGGCATGTACCAGGATTTCACAGAGTATATAGTTGGAGCACAGGTGGAGCGTTGCACACTACGTTGTATCATACACGCTATTTTAGCGAAGAACAATACCTCCAAGCCCTGCGCATCACCACAACGCCCAGTGCTGCCATAACGTATACGCCTGACTCCTCAAAAAATGACAAGTTCTTTCAAGAAGTAACCAATGAGAAAGGAGAAAAAGAAAAACAATATGCATTTCAAGGCTTTTTACCTCAAAAAACACTCGCCAATCGAGCAACCTTGGTACTCGATTGCAAGCTACAAAACAAGATTGAATTAAAGGTTCAAAACAAAATAGACGAAACTGCTAAAAAGAAAAAGAAACAAAAAAACAGCCGCAAGATTTTTTTGTTCAAACACCTTAATGTGGGCGCAAAATACGACTTCAAAGCAGAAAAATGCCATTTTACAGAAGGAATCGACCTGCATGTTGCCAGTGAAGCAAAGATGGGCAACATAGGTAAAATTGATGTGGATTGGACCAGCAAATTTGATCCATATCTCTCCCAGGTTACCACATTGGACAATGGAAATTATCAAGAAGAACCCATCCATGCATTTGCATGGAACAACGGAAAATACTTGGGAAAAGTAAAAACAAGTCGGATTAAAATAGGGATACAGCTGGAACCTACCCAAAACGGTCAAGCAAAATCAGAAAAGAAAAAAGCCCTGTTAGACAAGGACAACTTATGGAGCAAGCTAGAAGAAAAACAACACAAGATAGACTTCGAAACAGCTTGGAGCATAGGATGCGAGTTCAACTGGATCTACGACAGGCGCTATGAATACAAACCAGGAGAACCAAACCATAAAAAAGAGCAATATGTAACCTTCCATGGAAGCATGACCTTGGTAAAAAAATGGAAGTTGTCTGGCAGCAGTACCTATAATTTTACCAAAAAGAAATTAGACCCCAGGACCACAGAAATTTCCATTCAACGCGACTTGCACTGTTGGCAACTAAGCTACCAATGGTATCCATTAGGCGATCCAGCAAAATACGATTTTTCTCTGGGAGTTAAAGCAAATGTGTTAAAAGTGTTGAAATTGCCACGCAAAAGAAGTTATAATAAATTAACAACAAACCCTACAAATGACCTGTATTGAACCGAACAAAAACGCGTCTCCAAGTTGGGTTTGTCCTGGGGCTGCATTTGTACTTAAGATTTAGTTAAATTTGCTTAAAATAAGCAGCAAGCATGGAGTACTTAAGGATCTCACTCCCAACAGCTGGGTATCCCATCAATTTATAGGAAATATATGACTCAATATAAAGCAGCAACGTTGTATAAATTTACGCCCCTAAGCAACCTAGAAACCTTGCAAGGCCATTTACAATCCATCTGCAAGGAACTCACAGGCACATTGCTTATAGCTTCTGAGGGGATCAATGGAACCATCGCAGGGTTGCCCGATGCCTTAGAGGCTGCCATGCAGGCCATACAAGCCATACCAGCCTTCAACAACCTTTGGCACCAGTATTCCGGAGCAGACCGCAAGCCTTTTCGCCGGTTAAAAATCCGCATCAAAAAAGAGATTGTAACGATGGGTCAGCCAGAAATTTATCCACTGGTTGCGAGTGGGATACGTGTTCCTGCTACAGCATGGAATGCCCTCTTGGACCAAGCTGCCGTAGTAGTAGATGTTCGAAACGATTACGAATACCGCATAGGCACTTTTCAAAAAGCAGTGGACCCTCAGACCACCTACTTTAGCTCGTTTCCTGCTTTTGTAGATCAAAAGCTCTCAGCATACAAGGAACAACCGGTTGCCCTATTTTGCACAGGAGGCATCCGATGCGAGAAAGCATCTTCTTACATGCTTACAAAAGGGTTCAAACAAGTGTATCAACTGCACGGAGGCATATTACAGTATTTGAAAAATGTGCCAGCTTCTGAAAGTAGATGGCAAGGAGAATGTTTTGTTTTTGACGACCGCGTGTCTCTGACGCACGGACTGCAGCAAGGAAGTTGCTCCATTTGCTACGGCTGTCGCATGCCCCTAAGGCCAGAAGATTGCAAGGAACAATATCAGCCAGGCGTTCGTTGTATCTATTGCCAGAAAGCCAATCAGTAATATGAAAGCCTATATATTCCCCGGGCAAGGCGTCCAATGTGTAGGCATGGGACGGGCGCTGTACGATGCCAGTGCATCTATGCGCGCGCGCTTCCAACAAGCCGATCGCCTGTTGGAAATGAAGCTGACAGACCTTATGTTTAACGGTCCAGCAGATGCCTTAAAAGAAACCACTGTTGCACAACCAGCCATCTTTATTTGTTCCATACTCCTAGCCGAAGCACTGCCATTTCCTCCAGCAGCCGTAGCAGGTCACTCACTGGGCGAACTCACTGCCTTAGTAGCCAGTAGGTTCCTTTCGTTTGAAGATGGATTGGAACTCATAGCCATCCGCGCTAGAGCCATGCAAGAAGCCTGTCGTGCATGCCCTGGTACCATGGCTGCCGTATTGGGCTTGGCAGACGAAGCCGTAGAAGCCGTATGTGCCTCTATCGTGGACGAAATAGTGGTTCCAGCCAATTACAACTGCCCTGGCCAGTTGGTAATTTCTGGAAGCAAAGCAGGCGTTGCACAGGCTACAAAAGCATTGCTCCAAGCAGGTGCGCGTCGGATCATACCACTAGAAGTGGAAGGAGGATTTCATTCTCCCTTAATGGAAATGGCCCAAGGTCCATTGAAGAAGGCAGTTGACTCCATTTCTTTTTCGGAAGGCATCTGTCCCCTTTATCAAAATGTCACCGGCCTACCTACAACCGAACCAGAAACCATCAAAAAACAGCTGGTAGAACAATTGGTTGCGCCAGTGTATTGGACCAAAACAATCCGCTGTATGACAAAAAATGGCATTACCGAATGCATAGAACCCGGTCCAGGAAACGTATTAACACGATTGGTACAAAAAATAAATGCCCCTTAATGTTGGTTCTAGATGAACAAGTAGGAAGCTGATGATCTATCCACTTATACAACGTATACTAGACCTGTTGCGTAAGTCCGATGTGTAGCAAATGATTCAGTAAGTATAAGCGGTTCTAGGTTTTTTTCTATGTTTTATGCCACCCTTTCCCTGAGTGCAACAGCATGATTAAGGTTCACTAGCCCAGTCACGATGCTAAATTTAAGTGCATATCTTTTCCGTTTGTTGCGGTACCGGTTACCAATAATTTTAAATACTTTTATAGAGCCTATTTTATGCTCAACCAGACAT
>DATGWI010000078.1:0-2923 GCA_035299565.1 Amoebophilaceae bacterium
TCAACTGAAGCAACTGTTTAATTGTCAAGTGTTGATGTCTAGTAGTAGAGTTTTCTCAGAATGACTACTATTTTCTTTTTCACTTGAAGTAGTGAAACTGAATCACTCATTGCTGAGATTTCAAGAAAGTTGGCATTTTAGCTGCTATTCAATCAATCACAGGTTTTTGAAAGACAAACTTTGACAGAATTGTGATATAAAGGATGTTGGGAGTAAATTCTGAAGATGTCCATGCAGACATGGTCAGAGTTTCTGAATGTTTCCACAGGCATGTTCATAATTTGCTTCCATCAGCTTTCCTGCTTCAGTTAGACCAAAAGGCTTTTTTTTTACTGGAGAACATTTTCAATTCTCAGTAAGTGTCTATGTCCTCTATGTGTCTATGTCTATGTAGTGTCTGTGTCTCTTTAGAAGGTTTATTTCTACTTTCTTTTTCATGTGAAGTGTTGAAACTGAATCACACATTGCTGCAATTTCAAGAAAGTTGGTATTTTAGCTGCAATTGAATCAATTTCAATTTTCTTTAGATGAATTTTGGAGTAATTGTCAATATGTCCATGACGACACTCCTGCAGACATGTTCAGAACATCTCCATGAGGACTTGTTCAGAACATCTCCATGAGGACATGTTCAGAACATCGACATGAGGACATGTTCAGAACATCTCCATGAGGACATGTTTAAAACATATCCATGAGGACACGTTTAAAAAATCTCCATGAGGACATGTTCAGAACATCTCCATGAGGACATGTTCAGAACATCTTCATGAGGACATGTTTAAAACATCTCCATGAGGACATGTTCAGAATATCTCCATGAGGACATGTTCAGAACATGTTCATGAGGACAAGTTAAGAAAATGTGAAAGTGTCTGCAGGTGTGTTCAGACTGTGGATGTTTTGCGTTTGCTTACTGAATTTCAACTTCTCTTTTGTATTAGAACCAATCAAATACCTCTCACAAAGGTTATACTAATGAAACCAAGGTATATTAAACAATTTTGTTGAAATGTTTCCAACAAAGTGTTTTGAAGTCAGCTTTGACATCAGTTATACTCCTTGGTCAATGCGGAGTTGTCAAGAGCCTACCCCAGAGGTGGACTTTGTTTGAGTGTACCTGGGTTTGTTTGCTACCTGCATTGTTGGTCCTGATGATTTTCAGGTTCTTCAGAAGTTCTCATCTTGTCATCAAGTTTTGGTGATTTTGACTTTCTTGGTTTCCTCGATTCAAAGCACCTATGCCTATGTTACTGTGGCATTTGCAACAATTGTCATTTGGTGCCAGTGAGATGCCAATGAAGATGCACTCAATGTGTTTTTCTCCAACGTTAAGGACCACAAGGAGCCCGACTTTGTTGTCTGACTGCATGCCAATAAGACACTGCAGTTCAACCGGATCTGTCCCGCAGGTCCCGAGAGCAACATGTATCAACTGGTTATTGAAGAAGACCAAGTAGTTCTCAGGTTTTTTGCAGAGATGCCAAATAACAGCAATGAGGCAAGGAAGGGCAAGAAGGTGGGGAAGAAGAAACCACTTGTTTCCATCAAGCTTTTTGGCAAAGCATTGTACT
Source organism: Amoebophilaceae bacterium (assembly GCA_035299565.1). Classification (GTDB taxonomy): domain Bacteria; phylum Bacteroidota; class Bacteroidia; order Cytophagales; family Amoebophilaceae; genus Cardinium. The sequence goes on from DATGWI010000078.1 coordinate 1,575, forward strand.
GCCTCCAATGTCTTCCAACGTTGAAGACAATGTCTTTTTTCCCTTGCATGTCCCTTGGTCGTGTTGATGCAACGGGGGAGAACACGATGTCAGGAACCTGTTTTGAAGTCGCAGTAATGTTTTCTATTTTTTTTTCCTTCCTGCCACTATCCTCTCTTCTCAAGTTTGATAGCCAATCGATTTTCACATTTGTTTATGAAAACTTGGGTGGACTTTTTGTATAAATGCGGTTTGACTTTAAACTTTTGCATTGCATGAAATGAGTTGTCATTTTGCATCAAATTTCTTGAGAAAGTGCCAGAAACATACAGCAAGTTTTAGTTAAATCTGTGCATAAATCATGTCATTCCTGGGGTGGCAAAGTTTAACAGAGAGCACAAAACATTCAAAAACTGGTTGGTTTCTGTGCTTTTCCCATTACAGTTCCTAACATAAGGCAGGTAAATGGTAGGACATCATCTTGAGCTTAGTCTCTTGAGGTTGCTTTCTTGTGGTTCACGTTCCGTGCGTTCAGATGTCCGACCATTGTTCCAATGTCTGTAACAGCGTTGCCACTTGATCGGTCGGTTCTCCTTCATTAGGGATTGCTAGATAGACAGGAAGTTTACAGAGCAATGATGTGAAAGGGAAAAGTTTGTCTTCTTCATAAGCAAACAACACCATACTGTACCAATGACCTTTTGTTTTCTTACAACAGTTTGGTGTTCCGTTTGTTCTAAAAACCATAGTAAGTCTTTGTTGAACCATCAGAGAAAGTGATTAAACTGGTAACATTCTTTTCTTCAGTGATGTGATGGTGAGTGGCAGAACATTGTCTATTATCTGCGTTAGCGTTCATACACTCAAGCAGAGATATTCATTGTATGATGAGAAAGGAGGATAGCTCATTTACTCATGCACGTCAACATTGTCATCTCTACGCATAAACGCTGATGAGTTTGCAAGCGTTATTGCTTCAGAGGAATTGCTGGCACAGTCCATTGTTTGTAACTAGGTGGCGCCTCACAGATGTTGACATTGTTGTTGTTGTTTCCATCATTGTTTTGCATTCAGGCATGAAACACACATGTATATATACATGCAGAGTGTCATACAAAACATGCAGTGAAGTATCGCAGCGTTTTAGCTAAAGTTAGGGTTTTAAAGCGGGGCAAGCGGGCTCCGGTCTGACCACCTAGTGTGTTTCGGTTCGAGATTTTTTCGTTGAACGAATTCTCGTGAATTTCTGTGCCTGGCAACAGGCTTTGCAAGAATCATCTTCGGACTTTTCCTATACTTTTTGGGCCACAATGGTGGCCCGACAAAAATTGTACGTTTTTTGAGTGACACTGGTCACTACTGTTGCGCAA
>DATGWI010000079.1:0-7015 GCA_035299565.1 Amoebophilaceae bacterium
GCGCATCGGCTCGTGCGTCGGCCCGCCCTCCCGTCCGTCGCAATTGGCGCGCGCGCGCAGAAGAGGAAAAAAACATACACAAAGGAACCATTTTTTTTAGTTGTTTTTTATTAATCCAAGACATGAACAGCATCAAACAATACACTCATAAGCACATTCAATGATATCTGAAATGATGTTGTTTTGCATAGGCTCTACCAGTTCTTGTGGAACTACTACTGTACTCTGTGATGAATGAGAGCAGCATGAAATTAATTTTTCAAACATATAGCGAAACAAGGCACAGAAGGAAGCACGAAGAAAACACTTGACATTGAAAAACTTTTTAAAATCAACCCACCTCCGCATTGTTAGTGATTCCATATCTACTGAGTTTTCTTCAACAACTACTTTTGATGTATGCTGAATACCACTCATTGTACCATCTTTTTTACTGCATACCCACTCCAGCAGCTTTATGAGCCAGTGCTGAGATCTGATTATGGTTTTCAGAAAACACCTCAGCAAATTCCGAAATCATCTCTTTCACTTGTTGCAGATAGATCCTCAGAGTCCCCTCCACAAAATAGAAATAATTCGAAGGAGAAATGGTGATGCCTGCTCGATCAGGGTACCATTTCACCCCATCCCGTGACAAACGATTGAGTCGGATGGAAATGTTTGGTGTAACCTTGTACAGTGATCTGCGATTATCAATATCATCCACCTGAAGGATGATTCGAGTAGTCTGATCAACGTTCTCCAACACAATACCCTCTGGTCTGTTGGGAAGTCCTTGCCCAAATCTGACGTTCTGGCCTTCAATGCTCTCAAGATATCTGAAGATATCTGGAGAGCTGTCAATCAGCTTCTGAAGCCCCTGCTCTGAGAGCTTCAGAACGTGAGAGTGTTCAAAGGCTTTCTTATAAAGAAAGTATGATGGTTTTTCCATTAGTTTAGTGAAAGGAGGAAACTGCACAGAGAACATTTTTTGCTCTCCGCTGGAAAGCAATGAAGTCATACTCTCCACAGAGGCTGACCTCATGGTCAGCGTGCAAACTGGCCACGCAGCCTTAACGCTGGCCTTTTGGGCAAATACGATATGCCCAACATTTTCATTTTCTTTGAAATGACTCTCTGCAATGTCGTACATTTGTCTCACGGTTGCTGGCTCATTTCTGTCTGGCAGTCCAGTCTTGATTGCGGTGGCAAACATTCCAGCAGTTGAACCACTAGCAACACCATCCGAGACTCCAGGAGATGATTTCCCGGATGAATTCAGCACCTCCAGGATTTCATCCAAACCTGCATTGCTGTCTCTGTCCACAATGCTGCTTTGCCTGCTCTTCTTTCGGGTGATACTCTCTCCATCAGCATCTTGAGTGGAAGACGTTTCTACGTCAGAGCTGATATCAATTTCCAATTCACTTGGCGATGGTGAATCTGCAAACACATCACGTGCAGTTGACCGTTTCATCCTCATGGCACGAGGACTTGTAGTTGCATTCAGGGATGTTGGAACAGGATTTGAAAAACCTGAAAAAACATAAATCAAATGAACTTACTTAGCTCATGGTATTTTTTCAGTGAGAATGTTGCATTTTTTGTTTTTTCAACTGAAATAGGAGAAAATTCTTGAGAATTTTATGAGTAATAAGGGAGAAAATAGTTTATTGATGGATTTTGTTTTGAAAAAAGAACATACAAGAGTTATCTGTATGCAAATGTTTTTTTCACTTACGTTTTTCAAGTGCCATCATCCTTTTCAATGGAGAGCTCTTCTTATCAGCAGAAGCCATAGCTCTAATCAGCTAAAGTTCAATCTGTTTGTCTGGAAATGAAAAAAACACACCCAGATTGAAAAACCAGAATACTTTTTTAATCAATCACTCATACACGCACAAAACCGAAAGGCACTGTGTCAAAATCAGAACAGACAATCCTTTTGTTAAAAAAAACCGAAAAAAACTTCTGCTCAGCCCTCACAAGAACATCCCAGGTGGGAGAACGAAAAATTTTATTTGGTGAAAAAAAGGAGACACCTTTCTTCACATCCAAAATTGCTGAAGACTGTGCTCCCACCTCCTGATGTCTTCTATATAAAAGCAACCGGTCAGCTTTTTTTTCTTTTCTCCACAACTTGTACGTGGGTAATTGGACCCTCGACTCTCCCTGCACACAATAGATGGATAAAAACTCATTTACCAATGCAATCATTCCGTCGACATTCAAGGCCTGCCCATTTGTGTAATTTAAAGAAAAACCTTTCGCTTTCACACAAATTTCTCCCTTGCTGGTCTCATATGCGTATGTTTTTGGACCTGCAGAAACAAAACGCAAAATAAAATCATCTGCTTGCAATTCATTGGTCAATTGTCCCAGATGGGGACCAGTTGGAAGAGGAACAGTGGATGCAAAAATGATACTGTCTGTATCACAGTATAACGCAGATGAAGATGAATAATCTCCATTGCCACAACACTGATCCAAATACTTGTATAATTCGATACGCGCCCACGCAGTCGTTGTTGATGCAATGTAGATGTTTGTATTGTTTGACATTGGAATCAATTGCTCGTCAAGAGCTCGAAAGAAAACAGCAGCCATATTCTTCCCAATTGGACGTACACCACTGATCTCAATGGAATCGCGATTCAAGATTCTGTTCAATTTATCAACTGTGCCAATAAACTCACAATTTGTGCGATGTTCTCGTAAAGCAAAACGGCCCCAGAATGCATTCAGCAAAAGTTTGGCTAAGGACCTCATACATGGGTTATCTTCGAATGCATTCTCATCGAGTATGATCCCTTCACGAACGTAAACCTCCTGAATGAATTCTTGCAAATCCTGGTCTGAACGACAACTCTTTGGACGCCCACTGGACAGAATCTTCAGCTTGTACATGGTTTGAACATACGCTTTGAAGAGCATGGTTGACTGTTTTGGAAAGTGTTTCACTTGATAAATACGAATCAAGTGATACCCTTTCCGCAGAGCCAACTTCAATTCTTCAGAGAACCACGTGCCATGCAACATTCTCTCCTTCTCTGAATGTTTGCATTCTTTTGCACGTGACTCAATAGCACATGTGAAACATAATGGGAAGACCAACTTCCCATCCACTGTTAGTGGAAGCACTGGGTGATACAATCGCTTTGGAGGAAGGACAACGCATTTCACAAATCCAAAATACTTTTCGAGATCATGGTCCAAATTGTCAATCAATACCGTAGGATGACCCACTCCAAACAGTCTATGAGCCAAAATGAATGGGTACAAAGAATTGACATCAAAGTAGTACAGAGGTACCCCTTCACTCTTCATCTTGAAAGTCTCTGTGCGTCCACCTTTGAAACTATCACGCACATTGATTGGTGCAAAACCCTTCATAGCCTTCACAATAGTTGAGAGAAGTTGAGACTCTGACAAATTCTCCTTTTTGAACTTCTCCCATTCACAGGACCACATGCGAACAATGCGATATCCTCTCCTCTGAAGTGATTGTTCTCTGTCCATGGTACGATCAAACAAACATTGATGTGTGACACCTAGTACTGGGTGTACTGCTTGCATATGTTCAATACATGGCGGATGTCCATGAAAAAAACATCCATAAAACTCGTACACCACTTTAGCCTTGGCATCAAATCCATCTACACGGTAAGATCCAATTCTTCTCTCTCCCCTTGCTGAATTCCCACGATGGCGCATATTTGGAACCGAAGTCCTCCGTAGCCATTCCAACCACTCTAAGCCAACATTGGAATACCTGTGATTGCTGTACCCGCCTGGTGGAACAACAGCAATTGTACTTGGCTTCAAAAATAATGCCTTGAAAATGGCATGACACAAGCCAGCTAAAGTGATGTACAACAAGGGATCACAATGCGTAGGAGATTCGTGTTTGTGCTTTTTTGAGGTGGAACCATCATCATCATCATCATCATCTGAATCAGAGAGGATGACCTCATCACCATTCAATGGAACACAGTTGTTCTCATTCACAAATGTTTCGCTACTTGGAGAAACTTCTGAAGTCAATGATTTCACTGTCTGCCGGAAAGCCTCAACCCCTTCGTAGAGAAGATCTACATCTTGTTTGCAGTAGATTTTCAGCTCTGCATCAAAATCAAACTGTTTCCCTGACTCGATTGCATCGTACCATGTTTCAAAACTTGATCTTTGCTTGGTACTCATCTCTGAATAACCGTAGTACTTCTTCTCAGGATAGGAATCCTCAACAGCACCAAATTTTTCTGCACTGGTGTAAAAATGGGGGAAGTACCCCTTTGAAAACTGAGTGGTGTCAAGCCCAAATGCACGGGGAAAATCTGACAAGGGCATTGGTAAGAAACTGAGAGAGTCAATGATTCTGATGTTGTAGTTGCTCACATAAAATGAGACAAATTTCGTTCCAGCCAATATCACATTTGAAGGTGTGATTCCATTCTCCGTCAAAAACTGGATCAGAAAGCAGCCATCGAACCCACGCATGTTATGCGCAACAATTGTTGAATCTCGAAATTGTGATGAGAATAAAAACTCTCCAACTTCTTGTTTGACATCCTGTGAGATTCCAAATTCCTTGCAACCCTCCTCTATGGTACCATTATCCTCAAACTTCCATCTCATGTAGCAGTACACAACCTTGTGCACTCGAGTGGACTGATCAGTCTCAAAATCCAAATACACCACTCTACTCACAGGTTTCTTGAAAGGCACCCTCTGCATGTAACACTTGTGAGATGGTGATACCGACTCTGATCCACAGACTGAGCATGATACTGGGCAGGTGCCATGCCGTTTCTGAATTTCCTCATTTGCTTCAAATGTACCATCTGATTTCTCTTGACGGAGCAACGACTTGTAACAATACCGACAAGTGTAATGAGTACATTCTCTCTGATTCTCTTTCTGCCCATGTTCTTTGCGACACTGATTGGAACGAAACTGGATATTACAGACGCGACAGGATTCTTCATCAAATGATGCATCTGTTGTGCATTCACGTCGATTACAGGCAAAACACCAGTCAGTGATATCAGGGCAACGATGCAAAAAACGACGTTTTGAACTGACATTACAAGCATCGCAGAAAAACTTGGTGCTAAAAAATGCTCGGATATCCACAATAGCATCATAGTGATATGTATCATCAAGAGTATCACATTCGCTGCTCTCTTCTTTGTCTTCAAGCACTGTACCAATGGACTCATCTGTTCGATAGATGTAAATACTGGGCCAGTTCTGGTTTGAATAACCTTCGTAGACAAGCTGATTCAAACAATCACCAGCAACTACCTTGATTCTGATCTTCAAATGTTCTTCAAACTTCTGAACTTCCTCTATCCCTGCTTTCTTGTTCCATTCGACATTTGCTTGAGTACAAAGTAATTGAGCAGCTGTACCCAGTCGATCTGCATAAGGAGGAGAGGGTTTGAGAAAATCTCGATAACTTGGATCTTTCTGCAGTTTGGCTTTAGCCACCACTATACTTCTTGCCAAACATGAATGGTCCAAGGCTTGAATCTTCACCATGCATTTTCGGTTGAGTGCAACTTGTAATGGTTTTCGTGTTCGACACTTATACCGGGCACCACCAACTTTTTTCTGCTGGGGATGTTTGCGACGCACTGTAACAAACTCTACTCGAATCCCGTCCCCCAATTTAATCTCAGTGCTTGATTGGGCAGCATCTTGAATTGCAATCAGAACGTTCTGTACACTGAAAAAGCGCTTCTTCATCATTTTTGTGCTTACATGGTGTTGAAGAGAGGGGGACTTGAGAATGACTTGGATGAAATCATCATCATCCAGCGAATGCAACACTTCGTCACACATACGCTTCAGCACTTGTACAACTGAATGCATAACAGAAAGAATGTCGATATTCTTATCTGATTCATTCACATTTTCTATCACATTGATTGACGTTTCGCGCAGCTCAATCACACCTCCCATCCCAACACGTTTTCCATGTTGCACAACTTCAATGTTTTTGAACTTCAGTCGATCAGGTCCAAAACTTTGTGTCTCGTTCTCCTCCACCATCTCAGCATTGTCAATCCTTTCATCTTCCAACTCCTCTGATGTTGAAACTTCCACCCTGTTGTCAGAGTTGGATGTATCCATCTTGACAGGTGGACTGGTACGCTGCAAACCATCTTCCACTTGTCAGGATTTCCGGGTATGTGCTCTCTGTAGGTGCTTATTTGATGACAAGTTACCAACCACTTGTCCATGACCAACTGATGATTGAATTTGCTGATGAGGGGTGGATGAAACGGCATCATCAGTATGCAACTCATTCCGTGCAGGAAATAACACCTGTCCATGACGTTCCCATTCTGAAACTCGATGTCTTTTCTGCAAAAAATATCAACAGAACACTTTGTTGTAGAAAAAATGTTCAGCATTAAAAAATATAAACTTCCGGACTCACCTGAGCTCTTAGCAACTTCAATGAAATCATGATGATGGTGACTAACAGTCACTTGACCCAAGAAAAAAAACCATCTGGTTCTTTTCTGTAACACTCTGTTGCAGTGTAGAAAATCCCTTATTTTTCAATGATAGCGTTTCACATTACCGGAGACAAATCCAGATGAAGCTTCTGGTTTACTCTGTCTCACTGTAGCAAATCACACCATCACTCAGTGATATAATCCTGTAGAGCAGATAGTGAGAAAGGAATAAATTTTTTCCAGTAGAAAACCTGATGATTTTCTCATGTTGTAGACCAAAGCTGGATATAGCTCAGTTCATTAAAGCACTCTCTTCAAAAACAAGGAATATGAGCGACTCGCCCTTGGGCTCGAATCTCGAGGAGTCTTTAGTCATCATCTTAATGGGCTCTTCTATATCCAGCTTTTTTGTAGAAAAAAAACGAAAAACTTTCTTCCTACATTTGAATCATCATTTATTTATTTCCTTCTTCAAAGGAGCATTTCTTGATGGGATTAGAGAAACATCAAAAAATGGCGGAGGTTCAGGAGATAGTATAGGAATATTTCCAACAGGTAAACCAACCACA
>DATGWI010000080.1:0-4600 GCA_035299565.1 Amoebophilaceae bacterium
TAACCAAAAAAATCTAGCGCCGATTGAAGAAAGGAGGTGGAAAGCAATAGCATGCTTTCTATTCACTCCTTTCTTCAAAGGCGCAGTTGGCAGTACGGACCAGCGTTTGGAACCCGTATCTTGATTCCGATTGAGTATATATATTTATGAGTAAAATGACTTACGCAACAGATCTAATATTGCTTATGGGCACGTATGCAATTGCGCTCATTTCTACATATTTCCACTCTAAGGATCTTCTCGTTGCTGTTGAGTAGCAACGAGACCCGTTTCTTGCTAGCCTTTCAAATGTTCCCTTTAGCACAATATCTTGCCTGTTCCAAAATTTTTGGTAAGGTATGCCTTATAAGGCTCTAGAGATAGGGGTTTCTGAGAAACTAGTTCAATGCTTTGTGCAGCAGAATACATTCTACCATGCTGATGGATGTTGTGCTTTAACCACGTTTTTACAAATGCAAAAGAACCAGCTGCCACTTTTGTTTTCCAATCTGGGAAATCACGTTCAAAAGCAGTAAAGTACTGTGCAGCATAAATGTCGCCCAATGCATAAGTGGGAAAATACCCAAAAGCACCCATCGACCAATGAATGTCTTGCAAACAGCCCAATGCATTGTTCTCAGGCGTAATACCCAATAACTCCTTCATTTTGGTATTCCATAGATGCGGAACATCTGCTACCTGTATGGATCCTTCTATCAATGCTTTTTCCAGTTCATACCGAAGGATAACATGCAACGGATAGGTGACTTCATCAGCATAAATACGGATGTAAGAAGGTCGAATTTGGTTTATATGCTTGTAAAAATCTGTGAGTGGCAACGTTTTCAAGGAAGGAAAATGGGCTTGAAAGGTTGGATATACATATTCCCAAAAAGGCATCGATTTGCCAATCATAATTTCCCACCATCTAGATTGACTCTCATGAATACCCATAGAGGCAATTTGTGAAGTTGGACTGATCCAGTCGACTGGCAGGTTCAATTCGTAGAATGCATGGCCTGTTTCATGCAAAACAGCAAATATATTCTGCAACAAGCCGCCTTCGAGGTTTGTGGTAATGCGCACATCGGAAACATGAATGCTTTTGCAATAAGGATGTACAGAAAGATCCAAGCGCAAGTGTGCAGGATCAACTTGCAGGGCTTCTAGCAGCCAGTGGTTGAACTTCATTTGATCTTCTGCTGGGAAAGAATGATCAAAATAGGTTTGGCAAGGACGCTCCAAAGACTTATTTTCCTGCACAAAAGGAGTTAAGAAAACAGCTAAATCAGAAAAAATAGTAGACAATGTGCTTGTTTTCATTCCTGGTTCATACAGATCAAGCAATGCATCGTAAGGGCTATCTTTGTATCCCAATAAATTGGCTTGTTCCTTGTTTAGGTCCACCATCTTTTGAAGCCATGGTTTAAACAACTCAAAGTCGGCTGTTTTTTTTGCTTTCTTCCATACTTCCGTAGAAGTAGCGGCAGTGGAGTAAAACGTTTCAACAAAACGCTTGGGCAACTTTGTCCGCTGCACAAATTCTTTGGCCCATTCCCGGATATTGGCTTGTTGCAGCGGGGTCAAACCTTCTATTTTTACCTTTCCGGACTCTATGTCAACCATCTCCGACAATGATGCTCGATAAGCAGCACTGGTAGCCTCTTGGTGCATCAACCCAGCCAAGCAAGCAATCTGTTGGGAACGAGCTTCAATGGAGCCAGCAGGCATATACGTTTCGGCATCCCACTGTAAGAGTTGCTCCGCTTGTTTTAACAAAGCAATGTGTCGAAATTTTTCTACAAATTTTGTATACAATGACATATAAAAGAGGGATTAAAAACGAACAAAAAAATACCCAAATGCATTGTTTTCAGCGGAAAAAGAATCTCTCCTCAAAAGAGTGGAGGAAAGCATCTAACCTATTGTACTCCAGCTACCAGATACAGTCAACAATCTAGCATATTCTTGAGAAATAGGCAAATGGTGGGGCAGCTGAAAATCGGGGTCTTGTTGAATGATTTGTTTCGCACAAACACGTGCCTCTTCTAAAATGGTTGCATCTGTAGACAAATCGGCTATCTTTAAGTTTAACATGCCGCTTTGTTGCAATCCCGTTAAATCTCCAGGTCCACGGAGTTTGAGGTCTATTTCCGCTATTTCAAATCCATTCGTAGTGCGCACCATGGTTTCAATCCGCTTCTTTGCAACCTGATTTAGTCGATAATCAGTCATTAAAATGCAATATGATTGCTCCTTGCCCCTTCCCACCCTTCCCCGCAATTGGTGCAGTTGAGCCAACCCAAAACGCTCAGCACTTTCTACGACCATCACAGTAGCATTTGGTACATTGATGCCCACTTCTATTACCGTAGTAGCGACCAAAATGCGGGTTTCCATGCGTTCGAAGCGCCCCATCTCTAACTCTTTAGAAACCGCATCCATTTTTCCATGAACCACGCCAATGGGAACTCCTGGAAAATCTCTGGTAATGCTCTCGTACCCTGCGAACAGGTTTGCGTAGTCCAATACAGCCGATTCTTCTATCAAGGGATACACAATGTATGCTTGCCTACCCAACGCCAGTTGTTCTCGAATAAATTGCCAAACGTGCAACCGAGCGTTTTCGTAAAAGTGTTTTGTTTGGATCGCTTTTCTACCCTCTGGAAGGTCGTGAATGGTAGACACCTCCAAGTCCCCATAAAAAGTCATGGCCAACGTTCGTGGAATGGGCGTAGCCGTCATAATTAAAATATGGGGTACATATGATTGATTTTTAGCTAAAAGACCTGCTCGTTGTGCCACACCAAAACGGTGTTGCTCGTCAACGACAAAAAAACCCAGTTCTTTGAAAGAAACCTTCTCGTTCAGTATGGCATGGGTGCCGACTATGATGTGTAAAATCCCAGTTTTTAATTGATAAAGCATGTGTTCCCTTTCTTTTTTTTTCGTACTACCTGTAAGCAACGCCACGTGTACGTTTACTTGCCGAGCAAAAGCCACAAAACGTGCATAATGTTGTTTGGCCAAAACCTCCGTAGGAGCCATAATTGCTACTTGTGCTTCACTACCGAGTATGATCAGCATGGCCAGAAATGCAACAATGGTTTTTCCGCTTCCTACATCTCCTTGCAGCAATCGATTCATTTGTTTGCCCGAACGGAGGTCTCGATACATGTCCCTAAGGGCTTCTTTTTGACCATGAGTCAACGAAAAAGGCAAGTGGTGTTGGTAAAATTCGTTGAACAACGAAAGATCTTTAAAAGGTTTGCTGTCTTGTTTTTCCAAACGGATTTGTTTGATTTTAAACAATTTGAGTTGAATGTAAAACAGCTCTTCAAATTTCAATCTGCGTTGAGCCTGTTTCAATAGCTGTTCATTGTCAGGGAAATGAATATTTAGAAAGGCCTCTTTTAAATCCATCAGGCGGTACTTTGTCAAAAGATAGGTAGGCAACGTCTCTTGAAATTCGTTTTGGTGTGCAAGCAATATTTTTTTTTGAAAGAGAGCCATTCCCTTGGAATCCAATTGGTTTCGTTTTAATTTTTCTGTAGTAGGATACAACGGAAGCAACGAGCACCTGTTTTGGTGGTTTTCAGAAACCATACTCACCTCTGGATGTATGAATTGGATCTTCCCTTCTGCAGTCCACATAGGTTTCCCCCAAATACGGTAGTGTACGTTTGGCTTTAACTTCTTAACCACCCAGGAAAAATTTTGGAACCATATTAGTTCAATCCTGCCAGTTTCATCCTCAAAAAGAGCCATCAGCCTTTTTTTTCCTTGTTCTCTTTTTTGCAGATTTCGAATGTATCCGTGCAGATAGACACCGGTGGTATTGGTATTCAACTCTGCAACGCGAACGTGCTTGGTTCTATCTTCGTACCGAAAGGGAAACTTCTTGAGCAAATCTTCACAAGTTTGTAATCCCAATTCGTCTTTAAGCAACTGCGCTTTGGCGGGCCCAATGATTGCCAATTGCGCAAGCTCTCGTAAGAAAAAGTGCTCCATAATATCTGCTCGTATTTCGTTATTGGTGGATTTCCCTTCAGGGAGGTTATTGGTAACCGTAAAAAGCCACTTATTCACTTTTCCAATCTATCCTTAAAATTAAAAGATAAAATAAAAACAAATTTGTTTTTATTATCTGGTGGATTTGTGGAAAAGGGTATTTGATCCAATAACAGGGTGGATAATTATTTGTTTTCTTTGGTTTATACAACATACTATACAATTTGTTATGTATTGAAGAACAAATTGTATGGAATAACAAATGATTTGAAAAATTTTTTTTGTGGTAAAAAAGTGGATAACTTCCTTGTTGCATAACTTTGTGTATAACGTTATGGTAAGTTGCTTGAAGGTGGCATGCATGCTCTATTTTGTTGCGATAGGACGTATATACACCGGAAATAAACATACTATTTGTGGAAAACTTTTTCCAGCATTATGTTGTATCAGCTTGGTATGGAAGACATGTAAATAGACCTGTTGCGTAAGTCCGATGTGTAGCAAATGATTCAGTAAGTATAAGCGGTTCTAGGTTTTTTTCTATGTTTTATGCCACCCTTTCCCTGAGTGCAACAGCATGATTAAGGTTCACTAGCCCAGTCACGATGCT
>DATGWI010000081.1:0-3623 GCA_035299565.1 Amoebophilaceae bacterium
CAGCGATCCGCTTATCTCGTTCTGTTTTATGACGAAGCTCCAGCAACCGGAGTTCTTCGGTAGATAACCAAGTACTCATGCCACAATGTTACGAATTTTTAGGGAGTCTGAAAAGGCATCTTCATTCCGATTGAGTATATACTAAAACGAATTAAAGGGGCGGGTTCTCGACGCATCCGTACAAGTAAAGTTACTTATCTTACCCCAGGCCGCTCATTTCAAGCAACTTCACAGCCTCGGAATGCTTTTCCTTTTGGGCGATTTTGAGTGGGGTGTCCCTATTATTATTTTTTATATTTCTATCAGCTTTTGCAGTAAGTAAAGCAATGATCATTTCAGTTTGACCATTTTTGGCAGCAATATGCAGTGGGGTATCGCCATATTTATCTTTCGTATTCACTTCTGCTCCTGCAGCAAGTAAGGAACGAACAGTTTCGGCGTGTCCAAATAAAACGGCCTTATGCAGCGGAGTTACGCCATATTGGTTTTTCGCATTTGCATCAGCCCCTGCGCCAAGTAACTCCTGAATCGCTTCGAAGTTGTTATACACAGTAGCGGCCTTATGCAGCGGAGTTACGCCATATTGGTTTTTCGCATTTGCATCAGCCCCTGCGTCAAGTAACGCCTGAATCGCTTCGAAGTTGTTATACACGATAGCAGCCTTATGCAATGGGGTTTGGCCTTGATGATTTTTAGCATTCACTTTTGATCCTGCATTAAGCAACAGATTGATTATTGTAGCATGTCTATGTGCAACGGCCGTATGTAACGGGATATCTCCATCTTGATTTTGCACATCCAAGTCCGTTACTCCTGTGTTAAGTAACAGATCGATTGGTTTGATGCGTCTGCATGCAACGGCTATATGTAGCGGGATATCTCCATCTTTATTTTGCGCATTCACTTCCGCTTCTGCCGTAAGCAATGCACGGATGGCTTCAGTATTTTTATACGCAACAGCCCTATGCAGTGGAGTTTCTCCGTCATGGTTAGGGGTATTGATGCGTGTCTTTAGTTTATCTATAAGCATGTTAAAGTTTTCTTTTTCTGTAAATCCTTCTTGCAAGGCCAGATGAAACAGCGTATTGCCTTGCGCATCCTGGTAATCCAAATCTGCCGTGTGCTTCAAGAGCCATTGAAAACCGATGCGTTGTTTCTTGCGCAGAGCAAGCTGCCATAGGGTAGTGCCATGTGCGTCTTCTTTTTGACACTCTAGGACAATGTGCTCACGTTTAACCAATGCTTCTAAGCAGGAGTCATGGCCGTGAACCAATGCCCACCGAGCGATATGGTCGCTGCTGCCGTTCATGCAATACAAACAATCTACAACTCCTCCTTCTTGGATCAATTGTTTGACGGCAAAAACATGCCCATACCGAAGTGCCAAGCAGAGCGGGGTGTCGTTGTACATGTCTGATTTTCTCAACAGGAAACTACCTTTTCGTAACAGTTCGTGTATGCATATGGTGCTCCCTTTGGCAGCTGCCCAATGAAGTGCAGTCCGTCCCATGGCATCGATGGCTTCAACCGAAGCACCTGCCTCGAGCAAACGGATGAGTACCGACGCATTTCCTTGACTAGCTGCAATATGAATAGGCTGTATACCAGAACTTTTCATGCCTAATGACACGAGTGCTCCTCGGTCTAGAAGCAGTTGGATGCAGTTGTCCATGCCTCTATAAACGGCTAAATGCAGCAGTGTAACTTTTTCTGTACCCAGTACGTAATGTAAGTAGAGACCATGGTCTCTATACTTTTCTTGCAATAGGTCCCTGTCACTCAACCAGGCGGCATGGTGCATCTCTGTTTCAGGTTTCAGCGTTTTTTTATTTGCTGATTCTTGTAATGCACGTCCTATGGCTATGATCGAATCTTCCCATGCTGCACGTGGTGGGGAGTTGGGAGCAGAAATAGAAGCGGAATTGTCTAAAGAACGCTCCATCTCAAAGGAACGCAATGTTCTGTTGCAAGCAAGCATACCTACTGCCAAAAGATACAATCCGGTACGAGTCGGGTTTAGAAGAAGATAAGCCATAATACATGGAAAAGGAATTAAAACTTTTACGATCTTGATCTTAAATGTGTACTGGTTAACGCAAATTCGGGATTAGAAATATGGCGTATATGTTTGATTTACAAATGTATAAATTGTCTAATTTGTAGTTATTTTTCTTGTAATAGCATGATGTTTTGAGCTTTTGGAATAACATTTTATATTGATTTTCAATATATAAAAATTGTTACATGGCATAAAATAGCCTATTTGCATATAAATAAAGTTATTGATTTACAGATCAATAAATTTTTATAATCCCGAATTCTCGCGTTAGTTAGTCAAAGCAGTCTTTCCTGTCCGATTTTGCCAAAAGGCAAGCAGCTTCATTGGACTTATTATTAGTTCGAAATGTGGAGTTATAAGTCTGTAAATCCCAAAAATATACATCAAACTTCTAATCCCGAAGTCGCGTTGAAAAAATGTGCCTTTTCTTTCTTTTTACTCTCTGATCCAGTTCCTCTAGCTTTTCGTAAGCGTTCTATGCAGGCCGATAGGTCTCGTATTTCGACCTCGGCTGTAGTAGCTTGAAGTTGATGCTCTACTGCTTTAAGTGAGGATCTGTCTTTTTCTTTATTGGTATTCAACAAAACTCTTTGAAATCGGGGCAAAACTTTTGCTACGGCAGCATTCATGTGTTCAGCCCAGTAGAGAGGAGTAAAACCTTCATTGTCTTTGGCGTTCACATCAATACTAGGGACTTGAAGTAACGCACGGGCAATTTCGGCATATCCATTTTTGGCGGCCAGATGCAGCGGGGTATGGCCATATTCATCTTTTTCGTTCTCTTTAATACCAGGCACTTTTAGCAATATTTCTACTATGGAAGCATATCCAAATACAGCAGCCCAATGTAGGGGGAAATAGCTAGAGCCAGTGCTTTTGGCGTTTGCGTCAATATCAGGGGATCGAAATAACGCACGGACGTTTTCAACACATCCATTTTTGACAGCTGCATGCAACGGGGTATAGCCATATGCATCTCTTTCATTCACTTTGATTCCAGGCACTTTTAGCAACATTTCTATTACGGAGGGATATCCAAATATAGCAGCACAATGCAAGGGAGAACAGCTAGAACCAGAGCTTCCCGCATTTACAGCAATCCCTGGCACTTGCAGCAGCGCATGGACGGCTGCAGGATGTCTCTGTCTGGCAGCCCAGTGCAACGGGGTATAACTATGGTTAGTTTTTGTACCCACCTCAATACCACAGGAGGTATTTCTACGATACGCCCCGACACACGTACCTCCAAAACAGCATTGGTAGAAGGTGCATAGGAAACCCCTGTTGCAGACGTTAATTGGGCCAAACCAAAAAACAATACAACCAACAAGAAAAACAATGCCAGCACAAAACCTATGGCAATGGTACATACCTGCTTGATAAATTGAAGAATTTTCATGGGAATGCAAAAGAATTTTATGTATATACTCGATCGGAATCAAGATGCCGGATTTAGGATCTGAAAATTATCGTTAATTCTGGTATCCATTTTAGGCTTTATCTCCTCCCAAGTATGGGTAAAAAAATGCATAATAGCCTCTCGAAACAATTTAAATGTAGGAAA
>DATGWI010000082.1:0-3642 GCA_035299565.1 Amoebophilaceae bacterium
CTAACCTAACCTAATCCAACCAAACCGAACCCAACCTAACCTAACTGGACCCAATTTGATGCAATCAAGTCATAATTAAGTCTTTCTAGCTAATCCAATCTGATCTGAGTAGAGCTAACATGAAATGATCTGATTGAACTACGCACTACCTGCGGTAGTGCAGAGCGCTGCTAACGCAGCGCAGTGTGAGAAGCTGCTTTCGCAGGGAGTGTATGAGAGATTTTTGTGGATAACATTGAGCTTCTGGGGACGCTGCAATGCAGTCATGCTTACGCATGACTATGCATTGCAGCTTACGCTGCAGTGAGCATCGAACATTTGATGTATATAACCTGTACGCATCTAAGTTGACTGTGGTGACATCTCCTATGTAGCAGAAATGCACCTGAAAAAAACTCATATCAATATCAAAACTCACAAAAAAGTGAAAATTGAGCAAAATTTGAAGTTACGTGTTCACGCAATTTGACGTATATACTCACAGAGCAATGAGAAAAGCTTCATAACATAATATTAGCCAATAGAAGGCAAGTCGAAACCATTTGCATCAGCTGACATGTTGTAGATTTGCTCCAGCCAGAACAGTTGAAAAGTTATTCAAAATCAAAATTTGGCAAAAATTGTCCATGTTCGAGAAGCTGTAACTAGTGAATGGAAGTTCTCACAAACCTGCAGGCAGTCCCAAACTGTTCCTCCAAACATCCTGCAGGCTGCTATCAAAGAAATTTACTGAAGTATCATTTGGACCATAGATATGGGTCAAAATGTGAATGCACATGCGTCTGTCAAAGTTACGTAGTATGACTGTAGTCAACAAATCACAGAATGATCGATTTTGAACTTTTTTTCAAGCTAGTTGCACCCATGTGTATCCTGCCACCAGTTCTGTGGGAGAAAAATACCTCAGAGGGATCATATCGCTATCAAAAGGTAAAAATGGTGCTACATTTGAAAATAAGCGTGCACGCGATGTCACGTATTCAGTCACGAAGCAATGAGAGAGGCTTGTAATTATGACATGGGTCCACAGAAGGCAAGTGGACATCATTTGCATCAGCTGGCAAGTCGTAGATTTGCTCCAGCTGACATAGTTTGAAAGTTATCCAAAATCACAATTTGGCAAAAATAGTCCATGTTTCAGAGGCTTTAACTAGTGAATGGAAGCACTCACAAGCCTGCAGGCAGTCCCAAACTGTTATTCCTAGCATTTTCCAGGTAGCCACCAAAGGAATTTACTACAGTATGATTTGGACGGTAGATATAGGTCAAAATGTGCTTGCACGTGCGTCTGTCAAAGTTACGTAGTACGACTGTAGTAACAAAATCATAGAATAATCAATTTTGCACCTTTTGTCAAGCTGGTTGCACCAATGTGTACCCTACTACCTCTTGTGTTGGAAAAAAATAGGTCAGAGGGCTCATAATGCCAATGAAAGACAAAAACAGAGCTTAATATGAAATTATGCGTGCACGCAATATGACGTATTTAGTCACAAAGCAATGAGATAGGCTTCAAAACATGACGTGGGTGCACAGAAGGCAAGTGGAGATCATTTGCATCAGCTGGCATGTCCTAGATTTGCTCCAGCTTACATAGTTCAGAAGTTATTCAAAATCAAAATTTTGAAAAAATAGTCCATGTTCGAGAGGCTGTAACTAGTGAACAAAAGCACGGACCAGCCTGCAGGCAGTCCCAAACTGTTCCCCCAAACATCTTCTAAGAAGCCACCAAAGGAATTTACTAACGTATGGAATTTACCCTAGTTATAAGTCAAAATGTGTAGGCACGTGCCTCTGTCCAAGTTCACTAGTGCGACTGTAATCAAAAAATCACTGAAAAATCAATTTTGGATCTTTCTCCTAGCTGGCTCCACTCAAATGTGCCCTGCCACCTCTTCTTTCAGAGAAAAATGCATAAAAAATTGTTCCTGAGATTCTTGAGCACTTGTTGGCATAAAATGGTCGTGATGTTAAAAGTGCGTTAAACTACGATTGGCCATAACTAGTGAACAAATGCAGCTATTGCAATTTTAAAAATAGCCCCTGAAAGCTCTTTCAAAGGAGCATCAGCTAGATGCACTCATTTTGATCACAGAGCTCATTGAAACTACGGAAAGAATCAAAAACCGTTTACGTAAGAAACGCAATCGTTCACAAAAACCAATAAAAAGGCTCGACTGACCCAGGAGTGGGCTCAGGCAGTTGTATTCATCATAGACACCAATACATGAGCAGCTCATAGCATGAATTTGGGCATTTTCTGGATTTTTAGGAAAAAAACCGTTTTCATGCGTTCACGCGTACACCATCAGAGAGCCCTAGCGCCTTAAATATTGGTTCTACGGCAAAAAGTATGATATTCAAAGTTGTAGAGGAGGTCGCAAAAGTACTCGCCAAGGTGGACCGATTATTTTTTTGGGCCATATTTGGGGAGATATTCGCAAAAAACGGAAATTTCACGAAATTTATTCTTCAATCACTCATAACTTTGAAACCATGCATGCCAGGAACGCGCAAAGCTTGCCACATGTGTGGTTTGTAGAGGGCAACCTGCCACAGGAAGCAGTCGACTCACAAGCCAACGGTTCAAGAGTTATCGCCATTTCCGTTAACATTACGGGTCTAAGGGAAAAATTTTCACAGATTTTTATCTCAACCCCTAATTGAGCTAGACTAAAATCCTTTGGTGGGCAAAGACTCCTAAAGATGGTCTACAAGATGCAATTTTTTAATTGGCAATTTTTGCAAATGTTTTCGGCACTTTTTTTTGCTTGTTGGCGACGCTCGGTCAGCCATAACTAGTGAAATTACAGGTATTTAGTAACCAAACCAGCTCAGAAAGATGCCCCTAGGATGTACCTACCTGCCACAGAGACCTCGTCTTAAGCGTTTGGGTCCTTCACTAGTTACGCGCAATTTAGCTAACATTGTCGTTCTATGGGATTAAAATTTGCCAAACTTTCACAAGGCTTTCCTCGGCCCCTAATTGAGCTACTGACTTGCAAAACTCGGATGTTCATCCTGGAACCATGTAATATTTTTGAGAATTTTTTCGTGAGCTCATCTGTGTAAGTTGCTGAGAAGTCATGTAGGCATACCAGCTGAGGACTAATAGCAAATTTCCACAAACGGCCTAACTTAACAATTAGCATTGTCACCTACCCGGTGACTGAAAATCGCTCCTGCGTCGCTCTCTGGCGGCCACTACAACCAGGGAAAAGCCGAGAGATATGATGAGGCTTTGTGATGTGAGCTGGGTGCGAGCTGACCGCATGGCAAACACTCGACAACGGTATCTTTACTCTGGCGCACCGTTGTCGAGTGGTATTCCATTCAGAGTCAATCGTTTGAAGTGTAAACGGCAAATCTGTTTGGTCCTGAGCAAGATTTGACTTGTTTGTTGCTCCTTTCAGCGATGGCCTTTGAGATCAGCTGTAAGGCCTCTCGGTTGCTGATGAGAAACTCAGCAGTTTCTTTGAGTGACCATGGCAACGGCTGTGCATCAGTGAACTCAGAGAGTGTGAAACCATGCGATGGTTGTGCATCAGTAGATTCAGTGCGTGTGAAACCATGGCGATGGTTCTGTACGAAGTGTAAGTGAACAGTGGACACTAGGTCAATATCGTCGAACACCCTTACCAC
>DATGWI010000083.1:0-9291 GCA_035299565.1 Amoebophilaceae bacterium
AGCATCGTGACTGGGCTAGTGAACCTTAATCATGCTGTTCCACTCAGGGAAAGGGTGGCATAAAACATAGAAAAAAACCTAGAACCGCTTATACTTACTGAATCATTTGCTACACATCGGACTTACGCAACAGGTCTATTAAATCCAAATCCATAAGCAAGTATGTAAAGAGCAATATTGCCCTCATTGAAGAGGCTGTTCGAGAAATAAGAAACAAAAACATGACCCCTATACATAGAAATGCATTTACTAAGTTTGCTGATGAGGTTCCTATGCTTGAGTAGCAGCAGCAGGACCTTTAAATTGGCTCTCTACGTTTCAGCTGCGGAGCTGACTGCTTGTTATATCACGTTTTTTCCACTAACCTCCCAATCAAACTTCCAGGACTTGTTTTTATCTTTGGTGATAGATAGGTCTAATATAGCTTGAAAGGAAATAAAGGAAGACGCGAAGCAAAAAAAATGGTTTTGGAAGTATATGCGCATGCCAATTTTTTTTCTAAAGTAGGGTTGAATAAGCCTCTTATCAAAGTACGCGTAATATGGAATATGACCACAAATAGATTCTTCTTTACCCTGAAATAAATAATATCCTTCTATATGAATCTTTTTTAAATACCAAATAAGTGGTATGCCTTTATCTGGATAGGCAACTGGCAGCCCATATGCCAACTGCAGCATCTTCACTTTGGTTTTTTCGTTAAACATAGCTTGATGTATACATTTTTGGGTGTAAAGGGGATTTAGACTTATATAATGGTGTTTGCCAAAACCTGGAAAATCCAACCTTAGTTTTGGACCAACCATCCAACCGCCCATATGTATAGGATAAGCAGTTTTTTTGTCGTGTATGACTAAGGAGATTTTTTGCAACCAAGGGTTGGTTAGGTCCCGTTCGCTAGAGGTGGAACTGTTCTGCAGAAGGACTTTGTAGATCATGGTCCAAGCCTTGTGATGTGATTCCCAAGTAATTTTTGGGCAAAAATTAAACTTTCCCGAAGAAGATGCTAGGGAAAAATAATATGGAAAATGGACATCCAATGCATACTTCTCATGCCAAATAGGAATAAGGTATTCTGGAAATTTTCTTTTTGTCCGGCAAATATTTATTCCGAAAATTGGGTAGCAGCTATGGTATCGAATTTGTACGCCAGCTTCGGTTTTTTTCTGATCTATATCAGACGCTTTCCCAAACCGATGGTAAACGTAAGGACTGATTTTTAGATTGGAATCTAAACGCCATACATCCAATAAAGTAAGTTTTCCCCATCTCCTATTGATGTCTACATCTGATAAAACCGGGCCCGTGTATGCTAGCCCATCTTTCCACCAACGGTACTTAGACACAGGGTACGTTCGTTTGGGCACTTGGTCTAAAATGGCACCATTCGCTTCTTGTTCGACCAAAGGTGCATAGTGTGCTACTGTTCGTACCGATACTTTTTCCAATGGTATCCAATCTGATGGTTGAAAAGGCATCACGGCCAACTCCATGCCATTCTTGGTATAATCGCAAAAGAGCAGATGCTTTGTGTGGGGATCTACCCTACCCAAATAGGAACCATATTTTCTGGAGGTCACTTGAAAACAGGTTTTGGTAGGAAGATGCAGGGCATAAATGTTGTCGATTCCGTTGTATGAACTGTTGTAAAGCACGTATGCTTCATGCAAAAGGGGGAAGCTTCTATGTTCTTGGGAAGCAGGCAGTAAGACCTCTACATTGCCTGTAGCCACCTGAATGCGTACAAGTTGGTTTTTTTGGTTATGGGTTTGTACAACGAGTATGTGCGCTTCGTCGCACCAACTTGGTGTCACATAACCAACCCCATGGGGATTTTCTATTTTTTGCACAACATTGCCGTTCTGGGTATCTAAGACAACCAACTGTTGTGTACTTGATTCGTCGCACGCTACGGCAATCAATTTTTGTGTACTAGGGCTGATAGCCAACGCATTGTACCTGCATTTTGATACCAGTGTGCGCCTTTTTTTTGACTTTACATCGTACCATTGCAAGCGTACGATGTGCTGAGCACTTTTGCCCAATTGGCTTGCTTCTTGGCTGCCCTTCCAAGGATCTAGACAGGCCTCCAACCAAGCAGCGCATCCTTCTCCCATGGCAAGTGCAGCTCCGGAAAGCGTATCCAGTGGGTATCCTGTAAAAAAGCATCTAGCTTCCGTATACCAAGGCAGGGGTTGAAGCGAGACAGTTCCTGGCCGGGGGCTTGCTACAGGGGTTAAGGCAACCAATTGATGGCGGGTACCGATACCGCTTTTCCAAACCCGTATTGTTCCGGAATTGTCGACGTAGGGATTGACATAGTGCACCAAACCGTCTGTCTTTTTGATGCGGAGAGGTGTGGCAGGCGTAAGTGTCAAGCCTTTTAATTGCTTCTGCCAATCGCGTAACAATGCTTGACTCATATCCTGGTAGATCTGTAAAACAGATTTATTTGTTGCATCTTTGACTGCAGCATAAAACCCAAAGTAAGGAAACTTACGCATGGTTTTTGCATAAATAGTTTGTAGGGCTTTTGAACCGTATCGGGTTCGGATATAGGTCGTAAAATAATATCCCAGCCGATATTCATCTTCTGATGTAGGATGTCGCAAAGAACCAAATAGTTGTTTCCCAAAGGGGGCAATGCCCCGTTCTAAGAGTGCGGCTTTATACAACTTCGACCAACCAGGCAACCGTCCTCTTCCGCTTTGAGAAAGAGCTGTTTCGAGTCCCACAGCATCTCCTTCGTTAAAAAATCGGGGAACTCCTATGAAGGAATACAAACCCAAACCAAAATAAAAAGCCCGCAACACCCTAGGCGTATTGTGGTATTGAATGCTGTATTGTGCTGCATGTCTAAATTCATGGATGCACAAGAGGCTTAGCCAATCTGCGTTCCCAACAAAATAAGGATCGGAAACATAAAAAGTTTGGAATAGTAGTTGAGGCGGCATTGGCATAAATTGCCCGCCTGGGTAAACAGTCCAATTGTTTAACAGCAAACGAATAGGCTTAGGAGGTACGCCAAGCGTTTTAAATACGGGGGCATAAATTGTCTCCAATGTATTGGCTACCCTCTGTGCCGCTTGCACATTATTTTTCCGAAAGCCTATGCTAAAATGAGGGGTTTCTATTTTTTGCATCGGGTTATTGGCACCATAAGCAGAAAGGCAAGCTAAACTGAATAGCAAAACCAAGAAGTTACAAAGACGTTTTTGTAGAGGATGCATTATTGTATAAAACAGAGCCATATTGGTTACAAATGGGTAAATAAAAGCAATTTATTTTTTATGGTTGCGTACAAATCTATAGAAAATAGATTCAAGAAGCGATGCGATCTAGGCAACCAAGTCTCCTAGTTGGTGCCTATCCGTGTTTCCGTATGCTTTTCTTCTTGAGTCTTTTCTGTAAGGAGAGCAATGGCCTCCTTATGCTGTTTTTGTTGTGCATACCATAAAGGTGCATGTCCTTCTTGATCCAGTAGGCTTGGATCGGCTCCTTTTTCTAGGAGTAGTTCAATGATTTTCACATCCCCCCCGTAAGCAGCATAGTGTAAAGCAGTTCTTTTTACTTGATCTTGTGCATTTAGGGGGACTTTGTATGTTAACAACAAACGTACAATTTCAATACCTCTTATTACAGCATAATGCAAAGCCGTACACCCTTTGGCATCCTGTATGTGTGTATTGAATCCCTTGTCTAGGAGCAACTGGATGGTTTTAATGTCTTTTGGATCTACATGCTGGTTTTCGCCTATAGGGGCTCGAACGGCAACATGTAACAATGTTGTTCCCTGTACCAATGAATGGATGTCTTTGCTATGCTTGAGGAGTAGGCACACAATTGGTTCACTTTTTTGTAGAAACGCATGCCATAATGCAGAAACACCAGACCAACCTTTGATATCCGGGTTCGCTCCTTGTTCTAGCAATGCTTCTACTAAGGCAGCATCTTGTTTCGTTACTGCATGATATAGTGGTGTATTACCCTCTATGTCTTGGATATTTAGAGCAGGCTTGTAGCGCAAAAGCAAGTCCACCACGTGATCTTCATCTTCTAGTACGGCGTTGTTTTTGTTTGCTTGGTGCGGGGCTTGTGTAACCCCTTTTATTTCTTTATGCTTTTCAGAGTTTGTTATAGCCCAAAAAAGCGGTGTCCACCCATTGGCATCTGAGGCATCTATTTTCGCTCCTGCAGCCAGTAAACGTTGTATAATGAGCATTCTTTCTTTGGTTGTTGGATAAACAGCACAGGCCCAATGTAAAGGCGTACTGCCCTCTGCATCTGTGGTATTCGGATATTTTGCATTGTGCAATGCTTTTTCTACTGCTTTAAGTCGGCCTGTTTTAACAGCTTGTGTAAGCGTCAACGCAACAGGCGGTTCCCCATGACGCTGACAGCTGCTTCCTGGAGTATAAAAAAGGAGCATAAGACCATACAGTACATTCAAGCAACGCATAGTGCATGTGTTACGAGACTTAATCACACACATCTACTACTTCTATGTCAAATATTAAGACGGTGTTCGCTGGGATAAGTGGTCCAGCAGCTTGGTTGCCATATCCCAAACCAGAAGGTATAAACCAACGTGCTTTTTCATTTATTTTCAACAATAACGCTCCTTCTTCCCATCCAGGTATTACGGATCCGGAACCTACTTGGAATTTAATTGGTTGGTATGGTTTTTGAGGATGGTATATCCCATGTTCTTTGGCTACCTCTTTAAGGCTGGTATCAAATACTGTGCCATCTAATAATTTTCCTATGTAATGTATTTTTACGACATTTTTTGGACAAATGGGTTTTCCTCCCTTAGAGACGCGATCTACGACATAGAACAACCCTGACGGAGTTTCAGTAGCAGTAATCCCATGCTTGGTTAAGTATGCTTGTATCAACCGTCTGTCTTTCATTGCCTGTTCCTTGCGTTGTGCTTCGATTAGGTGCTCTTGTTCTATTTCTGTCATGACTCTTTCTATTTTGATATCTACTATTAATTCATCATCCTCATTTAATCCCATGTTTTTTAAGGTTTCTTCCAATTGATCGGCAGGTACTTCACTCATATAAACTTTAGAAGAACACATAAAAACCATATGTTTTTTTTCTTCCATCATACCAAGCATTTCTACCAATTTTGCATTGGTTTTCATCTTATTTCCGATTTTTATCAAATAAGGCTGTGCTTCATTGAGAGAACAGAATAGTATTGTTTCTTTTTTATTTTTTATATCTTTTTCGTTTGTGTTTGGGCGTACCTTAATGGTCAAAGACAGTTGTACCCATTCTCCTGGCTGCGCCTTTTTCCCATTGCCTGTTGTTATTGTTTTATACGCTATGCCAGACGCTGTACGCGGCAAAGCATAAAAATAGCGCGTGTACCAGTGATTATAGTATCCAGCACCTATCGCGAATACGAGTAAAAAAGCATAGATGATTTTACGTTTCATTGGTGTATTGAAATTTAAATTGTCCGCTTCTCACTATTGATTCAAAATGATCTACGGTTTCTGTTAAACTGAACTTTGATGTGCCTCCTGCTGCGTTTTTATGTCCTCCTCCCTGGAAATATTTTTTGGCAATTAAATTTGCTGGAACATCGCCTACAGAACGTAAAGATAGGTAAATCGTATCGTCTTTTTCCTTCAATACAGCACCTAATAAGGTTCCCTTTAAGGATAAGGCGTAATCTACCAAGCCTTCTGTGTCTCCATTTTGGAGATCGTATCGTTTGTAATCTTCTTTTTGAATCACAAAATAGGCTGTGTGGAACTCAGGCAAAACCACCAAGCGTTGGCTAACCGCAAAACTGAAGAAAAGCAATTTATTGAGGGTCTTGTTATCGTATATCAAACGCTGGTTACCAGCAGTATCTACTCCACGATCTATTAATTCAGCAACAATGCGATGCGTTTGGGCTGTTGTATTTGGATTCTTAAAAGAATTGGTATCGGTTAAAATACCAACGTATAGGCATGTGGCTATATCTTTGGTTATCTGCTCTTCTCCCCCCCATTCTTTAAACAGTTCGAACGCTACCTGGGCGCTAGCGGCTGCTTTGATATCCCAAATAAGTATATCTGCAAAGTCTTCTGGTTCTGTATGGTGATCAATGATTACTTTTAAGACATTGGTCTTTTGGAGTAGAAATGCCAATGTTCCAGCACGGCTCGTGGTAGAAAAATCAACACAAAACAATACGTCTATTGGCTCTATGTGTTGCATTATTGTTTCTTCGTCCTCGTTTTCTGCAACAAAAACCGTATCGGCTGCTGGCAACCATGATAGGAAATTTGGATAATGTGTTGGGGCAATTACCTGTACCATATGCCCTTGTGCTCTTAAAAAGAGCGCTAATGCCAATGAAGTCCCAAATGCATCTGCATCTGGTTTCGTATGCATAACAATTGCAACCCGTTTGGGGCTAGCCAACTGTTCTTTTAGAATAGATATAGCATGCATAAAAAAAGCAATCTACAATATATTTTTGTATTCTTTCTTCTCATATTGCTCATAGAAAGGATCAAAGGATAAACAATGGATGTATTGTTTTATAAAACAATGAGCTGTAAAATACAAGAAGCTAACGCACAAAACAGATGGAACATACCATCATGGCTTAGAAGTACCCGATGCATTTCAACCGGTTGTAAGCGTTTCCCTTTTTAAATGTATAACGTTTTATACAAACAAGTTTTAATATAAACAAACACTTAATACAAGCCTAAGCAGTTGTCCGAACGATTTGTAGCAACGTTATTGAAACTTATAGCGCTCATCAGTAAGTTTTATCAACTCTTCCATGGCTTGGGTTATGTAACAGCTTTGCATCCATCGTTCTAATTCATCCATGCGCTCGTTGGGCTGTTTTGTGTCGGAGTCTGTGTCTGGATTTATTTGCTTATTGCGCACGCATGCGACAAAAACAGCTGTTTGATCGACTATTGGGCTACTGATAGTACCTATAGGTAGCCCAAAGCTTTGGCCTACAAAAACGGGGGACTCTCTGAGTAACTTGTCATCTGGTTGAAGGAATTTCAATCCTTTTACAGACCGTACCACTGCGTTTGTGCCGTACTGTGCCGCTATATCTTCTAAGGTCATAGAGGGTATTTGTTTTAATTTATCTACAATAATTTTGGACGCTGCTTCGTTTTTCACTTTTTGATAAACTTCATTGTATACACTTTCTAAGGATACCAGTCCTCCTTTTTTTATCTGCTCGGTGATATGCACTACGAGGTATGCATCTCCTACATCAAACGGATCAGAAACTTTTCCAACAGAAGCTTCGTGAAACACCCATCGCACAGCTTCTCGAGCCATTTGATGGCGCCCAATGGACTCGCTAGAGGGGTGTACCTCTCCTTTGTGCATCACTTTTTTTGCGTTTTTTGTTGCTGTTGCAAAGTCAGCTGTTGTTTTCGTTTTTGCAACCGTTGCAGCAAACTGTTTGGCTGCCTTAGCCAGCCGATTGCGTGTATCTTGCCCGACCAGCATGTGCCTCTCGATCCTAGCAATCTTGTACCAATCCACGCCCTCTTTTTTTGTTGTGTCTATAATTTTGTACAGACAAACGGTTCCTTTTTGAGGATCAGTAGGCCCGACGATCATTCCTGTTTTCAGTGTATGTTTGCATGCTTCCAACGCACTGGGCAATTTGTCAACAGGGCATTCCAAATAGGCATCACTTATAGGTCCATCTGTATGTTGCTTGGCAAAAGCATGTGCATCTGAAGCAACTGCAAAGGAAGCAGTAAGCGTGTGTAGGGTATCTTGAAAACGTGTCTTATCTTCTTTAGAAGGTTCAATAGGAAAGGAAACATATGCAATACGGAACATATGTTCCGGACTCTTGTACCGCTCGCTGTGTGCAACCATATAGTCTTTTAACTGTTGGTTGGTAGGGGTGACTAAGTTCTTGGGAACATCTGTAAAGGGAATATACAGGTAATCTACGTCACAGGTTTCTTGAGCGCGCAGGGCCACTTGTTCTGTTTCTAAGTCTGTCACAAAGTAGCTCTTTTGCATCAGCATGTGCAGTTTTTCTTTTGCCCTTTGTGCAGCTAAATTTTGCTTAAATGCGCACCAACCAACTTGTTCTTCTTTTGTTAAGTTGCGTAAATAGTTGCGTAGTTTTTGTTTGTCAAATGCCTTTGTTTCGGGGTTTTGGAAACTAGCTTTGATGCGTGCATCCACATGTTCTCCTTGAACCAGGTCTACCAGTTCCTTAGAGCCTACTGTAATTCCTGCTTTTTTCGTTTCACTAGCATAACGCATGTCTTCGATCAACTGGCGCCATGCATATGTTTTTAGCCGTTTTATTTCTTCTGGAGTAGGCTGTCTGCCCTGTGCTTCAAAAGCCCGATGCACGGCAGTTAGGTATTTGTGGTAATCGGAGCCCCTAATGGGACGACCGTCTAAGCTCCCGATTTGGTCTTGCTTACGACTAAAAAAATAAGACAAGGTCCTCCCTAGATCACTGCTTAGGAGCATAACAATCAATAAAAAGACAGTCAATAGTACAAACGTATTACCGGCTTTGGTTCTAATTTTTTTAACAAGCGCCATGTATTAAGACAAATGATTAAATTCCTTCTGTTGCAGGTCGTACATATGTTATGTACCCGTACGGTACAAACTTACTACCGAATTGGATAGAATCAAAATAATCCAAGTCAGTGTGTGCATACCCTGAACCTTAATTTCTAAGTTGTTCTAATGGAAAAAGCATATTATGAGACTTTTTTTCAGGTAAGGTTTCCTAAGCACCACTTTGGATTTATTATGGTACGCAAACTCTGCATATGGCTGTCTATGTTGTAATTTGCTATTCGAAAGTGTCCATTGCACAGCTACAAACTTCCATTGCAACGGACTCAGTATGGTAAACAGGGACGACACGGTCCGAAATTCCGCATTACAGATCCCTCCCCCTGTTCCCCATGCTGCTTGGTAATTTCTAGTACCTTCCATCCATGTGTACGGGTTTTGGGTGATGTCCACGTTTGCTGGAATTTTACCTTCCTGTTGCAATCTTTTCCGATCTTCGAATGCTCTTTGTCTGTATTTCTCTGCATTAGACCTGTTGCGTAAGTCCGATGCGTAGCAAATGATTCAGGAAGTATAAGCGGTTCTAGGGTTTTTTCTATAGACCTGTTGCGTAAGTCCGATGTGTAGCAAATGATTCAGTAAGTATAAGCGGTTCTAGGTTTTTTTCTATGTTTTATGCCACCCTTTCCCTGAGTGGAACAGCATGATTAAGGTTCACTAGCCCAGTCACGATGCTAA
>DATGWI010000084.1:0-25132 GCA_035299565.1 Amoebophilaceae bacterium
GTCATTTTACTCATAAATACATAGTTTTATGGAAAGTTTAGAAAATACCTGAAAATATGGCTTCATATAAGGACTTCTAACAGGAGATCTTAGATCAAGTGATATCTGGAAACCCCCAATTTTAACATCGACTATTTTTTAGGACTTACGCAACAGCTCTATTATTTCTTGCCTATTTTTCTCAGTTATATCAATTGCAAATAATTTTTTAAAGTCTTCTGCAAACAGTGCTTGAAAATTTTTCTGAGCGTCATTTCCAGATTCCTTATGTCGTAACGCACGAGCAACCTTTATAAGCAAAGCTTTTTGTTCCCCCACTTTACCATGTAGCGCCCACATACAAATATCATCCGTTACGAGAATACCCTTAAATCCAATTTGATTTCTTATATAATCAATAACCTTATTTGATAACATTGCAGGCTTTTTGGCATCAAGTGCATCATACACGATATGGGCTCCCATCCCCCATACTTTCTCTTTGGACAGCTCTCTAAATACTTTAAAATCTGTTTCTTCAAGCGTTTTTAAATCGGTATTGATGATGGGTAAAGAGAGATGGCTATCAGTTTTTGCTCTTCCATGCCCGGGAATGTGTTTGATGAATGCTATTCCTCCTTGTTCATTAATGCCAGCTATAGCTTCCTTGCATAAATCAATAACTTGTCCTGGCGTAGAACCAAAGCTGCGATCGCCGATAATAGGATTGGCGTCTTCATAATAGATATCACAAACCGGAGCACATGGAGAATCAATACCCAAACTGTTAAGTTCTGCCATAATTTGTGCATAGTTTTCCTTCACTAAGCTTTTGGCCTTAGTTGGATCCACCATGTATATATCGGCAAATTTTTTTGCTACTGGGTGTAATTTTTCTGCAATAGGAGGCTTGATTCTCGCAACCCTTCCACCTTCCTGATCGACAAAAATAAAAATCTTTCTTTGAGGAAATAGCGCTCTCAGAGATTTTGTAAGTGCTATGAGCTGATCTCTCGATTCAACATTTCTCGAAAACAAAATGAAACCTAATGGTTTGGCTTTTAAAAAAAATTTTTTCTGTATCTAGGAGTTTAGTTCTTGCTAATCCAAAAATAATATTACTAGTCTGAGTTGTCATACAATGAGTATACTAGAATGAAATGGAGATTCGGGATTGCGTCCCTACGAAACGACCCTTTTTCCTTTGTACTTTTGTTTGGATACGCAAAAACAGGTCTATTTACGTTTACTGGTTACGAACCTATAAAAAATAGGTAATAATACGCGAATTCGGGGTTATAAAAATTTATGAATTTATAAATCAATCAATTTTTTTACATCTAAATGTACTATTATCCCATATTCCGAACCGACTAATACATTGAAGATAAGCATTTTTATTTTTTATAAATGATAATCAAATGGCGTAATGCAATATCCAAATGGCATAAATTTTCATACAAAATGAAGCCCAGATGCATGACTCCATAACGACACTATCTAGTAGAACGTAATTCAAATCGGTACTGAAGAAACAACTTTTGTTTGAAAAAACTGTATGCGTTCTAATGTTTTGCATGGCGCATCTTTCTAACCCACGTAAATCACCCAAAAAGAGAGGAAAAAACAAATTTTGAATTGGATTCCAATGATTAAAAGGGCATACTGCTTTTGATGCATTTGCAAAAGTCCGTACAAACCATATCTATTTGAGGTATAGGGATAAATCCGTATATTCATTACCTTATATCGTTTTATACAACAGCCCATGTATCACATACCCTGATTTATTATATGGAACTCAATAGCCTGCTTTACAGATTTTTTTTAGATCCTTTGTCACACGGTGTTGCTTGTTTTTTGCTGGCTTATGTGCTCGCACCCACACAATTCGTGAAAATAGTTTATCAGGAAACCAACGAATCCTATACTGCCATCATCAGGAGATACCTACAGGCTAGGAATTTCAAGGTTTTTTTTTCTGGCGCGCACATTTATGCATTGCGGCAATTTATATCTGCTTCTTCCTTTGGTTTTTCCCAATGGTTGTACCTATCTTCTCTTCGTTTTTGTCCAGTAAGCCACATCGTTTTACTAATGATTTGGCAATCCTTCTTGGTTGGGGTTGTTGAAACAGTGATCACTTTGTACAGTGAAACCAAAGAAATTGAAGCCAATAAAAGGGAATTATTGAAACGCAAGGCGGAAATGAAAGACATCTTTACGCCACTGCTCATACGGAACATATTAGCCGGATCGGCACCTATATTGGCTTATGAAGTGACCAAAAACATGGAAGGATGGGTTGCAAATATGGTCATCTGTGCATTACTTGCCATTGCTGTATCGGCTTTAACCATGCCGTTTGACTTAATCGCTACGCAAAACTGTGGTTCAGCGGTACGTATGACTTGGATCGGCAGGTTGAGACAAACCATCGTGGTGGAAAAACAGTTTTGGTCCATCTTTAATGGATTGGCCATGCGCATCTTGCAAATCGTTCCTTATTCGATTGCACACAGTGTTGTGATGCTGTTGATGGGCTCGTAAAATCCTTTCGCGCCGATATCTCCTACTACCTTCTAAGGACAACCTGCTGATTTTGATGCGTTTTGTATTGCGTAAAAAAGCAACTATCCTACATCTGTTTCAAGTTGCGGGTTCCCCACTGGTCCATCTTGCAAACCGCGCCTTTGAAAAAAGAAGTGCATAAAAAGCGTGCCATCGCCTTCTACCCCCTTTTTTCAACCAGCGCTGGTTTTTTGGTACTTTTGTCTCGATACAAAAGTACGGGGAAAAAAGGCTGTGTCGTAGGGGCGCAATCCGGTATCTTGATGCTGATCGCATGCCCACACATACTTTCTGCTAGCCCTAACGTTTTTTGTACCAAACAAAAGAAAATTTATGGAACAACAAATCAATATGACCTTGGAATCCCAATCACCCCCTCCAAAAAAGTGGCTGTTTGCCACCATTTCAAAAAAAGAATGGCCCAAGTTTTGCTCCATGGCAGCTTTGATGTTTTTGATTCTGCTCACCCAAAATTTGATTCGAGGCGTAAAAGACAGCTTGGTGGTTACCTCAATAGGAGCAGAAGTACTTAGCTTTATCAAGCTATTTGTTGAAATGCCTATGGGCATGTTGTTTGTGCTCTTGTATGCCATCTTATGCAATAAGATGACTACCGAACAGGTGTTCCGATATATTCTCCTCATTTTTATGCTCTTTTTCCTCTTATTTGGCCTGGTACTTTTCCCGTACCAAACATGGTTGCACCCACATCCAGATACGGTAAGTGCATATACCCAAGCATACCCCCACTTAAAATGGTTTTTTGCCATGTGGAGCAAATGGACGTTGGTGCTTTTTTATATGATGGGTGAGCTCTGGCCGATGATTGTTTTTACCCTACTCTATTGGCAGTTGGCCAATAAATGTACCACCACCGAAGAAGCCAGTCGGTTTTACTTTTTGTTTAGCTTAGTGGGACAAAGCAACTTGCTGCTTTCAGGGGCCATTATGGTATATTTTATGCAGAGCGAGCCTTTTTTGGTACACATGTATGCTTTTCTAGGAATGCAGGGCTCTATGGAAACGCTGCAAATTGGTTCTCTTATGCTTACAATTGTAGTATTGTGTAGTTTGATCTTGGTTGTGCATCGATACATTGAAGTACGCATTGTACCTACTCAGATGGCCTCAGCAAAGACTACGCAGACTGCTCATTTGAAATTGGGTGTATGGGAAAGCTT
This sequence comes from Amoebophilaceae bacterium, assembly GCA_035299565.1. Classification (GTDB taxonomy): domain Bacteria; phylum Bacteroidota; class Bacteroidia; order Cytophagales; family Amoebophilaceae; genus Cardinium. The sequence goes on from DATGWI010000084.1 coordinate 3,732, forward strand.
GAGAACCATTGCTCAGTCCAATTACTTGGGCTGCATCTTTGTGTTGATGTTTTCCTACTCCATGGTGCTCAATTTAATAGAAGGTCTGTGGTTCCATGAAACGAGCCTCTTTTACCAAAAAGATACAGCTTGCTTTATTTCCTATCAAGGCCGGGTATTGTTCTGGACCGGCATTTGTGCTTTAACCGGTTCGTTGGTTGGTCACAGTGTTATCCAAAAGATAGGCTGGAAAGGGACTGCACTCCTGACGCCTCGCGTGACTTTGGCAATTGGGGGCTGTTTTTTTGTGCTAGTGGTAGGACATTCCTTGCACATGTTGCCTCAGAAACTCTTTGGCATAACGCCACTAGCGTTGATTGTAACACTAGGCGGGTTGCAAAACATCTTGGCCAAAGGCACAAAATATTGTTTCTTTGACGTAACCAAAGAAATGGCTTATATCCCATTAGATGATGAAATGTGTACCAAAGGGAAAGCCGCGGTTGACATACTAGGTGGAAAGGTGGGCAAATCTTCTGGAGCCATCTTGCAAGTAATTTGTTATACCCTATTGTCGAACGTCCGACCAGACCAATTAGCGCCCCTTTTAATGGTACTTTTTAGCATCATATGCTACATGTGGATCAAAGCAACAAAAAAACTGGGAAATCAGTATGATGCACAACAGCAAAAGATCAAAAACCTACAACTACAGACGCACCATAGCGCAGTTGTATAACTTGACTGGGTATTTTGTATCCAGACAAAAGTAGGGAAAAAGAAGGACCGTGTTGTAGAGACGCAATGCCCGCATCTTCATTGCATTTTAGTATAAGCATTACACATCGTCTGATTGGACGCAACAGCCATGGAAGAAGAAAAACAGGCCAACACCGAACATAGGGAAACTACCGTAAACCAAACAACCGTTCCACCTGAGAAGGCACCCATAGAAACCATGTACGAAGATTGGTTCCTCGAGTATGCCTCTTACGTCATCTTAGAACGGGCAGTACCTGCCATAGAAGATGGACTAAAGCCTGTGCAAAGGCGCATTTTCCATGCCATGTACACCATAGATGATGGCCGATACAACAAAGTAGCCAATATTGTAGGTCAGACCATGCAATATCATCCCCATGGAGATGCCTCTATTACGGAAGCCATTGTGGGCATGGGACAAAAAGAGTTGCTGATCGATACCCAAGGCAATTGGGGCGATGTGCGCACAGGGGACAGCTCTGCTGCTGCCCGGTATATAGAAGCACGTCTTTCCCCATTTGGCAAAGAGGTACTCTATAGTCCCCAAATCACCACATGGCAGCTGTCATATGATGGTCGAAAAAAAGAACCCCAGACCTTGCCGATAAAGTTTCCGCTGTTGCTTGCCCAAGGGGTAGAAGGCATTGCGGTAGGATTGGCTACACGCATTCTACCCCACAATTTCGTGGAACTTCTAGAAGCTTCTATAGATTGGATAGAAGGGAAACCCATTACGCTCTTTCCAGATTTTCCCACAGGAGGATTGATCGATTGCAGCCAATACAACGAAGGAAAACGGGGTGGAAAAATCCGCATACGTGCTAAAATCAAAGCAGAAAATGCACACACGCTAGTCATAACAGAAATTCCCTATGGTACCACAACCCTTAGCGTCATTGACTCCATCTTAAAAGCACACGAAAAAGGAAAAATTAAGATCAAAAGTGTCGTAGACAATACAGCCGAAAACATAGAAATTCTTATCCATCTACCCACTGGTCAATCGGTAGAAGTAGCCACAGATGCACTGTATCTATTCACCGATTGCGAAGTCAGTTATGCCCCCAATGCATGTGTCATTCAGGATGGAAAACCTGTATTTACCACGGTAACCAACCTACTGGCCCATAGCACCAGACAAACAACCTTCTTTCTGGAACAAGAGTTAAAGCTGCAGCAACACGCACTGGAAGAAAAATTGCTTGCTGCACAACTTGAAAAGATCTTCATTGAAAACCGCATCTATAGGAAAATAGAAGGATGCCAAACATGGGACATGGTGATTGCTACCATACGCCAACAGATTATGCCCCATGCAACCAAATTTTACCGGGTGCTTACAGAAGAAGACTTCATAGGACTCACCGAGATCAAAATCAAACGCATCTCTCAATACGATGGCTTGCGTGCAGAAGAGAAATTGCTTCAACTGCAAGACGAATGGAACAGGGTCACGCACCACCTACAACACATCCAAGCATACGCCATAAGCTGGTACAAAAAGTTGCTTGAAAAATATGGAAAAGGCCGTCTACGCAAATCCGTGCTAACCAACTTTACGGCTATTGAACCACAAGAAATAGCCATCCAAAATCAAAAATTGTATGTAAATCGAAAAGAAGGCTTTATAGGCTATGGATTAAAAACCGCAGAAGCGATAGAGGCTTGTTCCGATATGGACGATGCGCTTGTGATCCGCAAAGACGGCATCTGCATGGTTACCAAACTAGCCGATAAGGTTTTTGTGGGCAAAAACATTCTACACGCTTCCATCTATAGAAAAAGCGATACCCGCCGCTGTTACAACCTGATTTATGTAGACGGAGCCACCGGCATTTCCTTTGTAAAACGGGTGCAAATCTCAGGGGTTACGCGCGACAAGCCGTACGACTTAACGACAGGTACGCCAGGCACACGCATTGTTTACCTAAGTGACAATTTAAATGGAGAAGCAGAAACCATTACCATTCTTCTTGCACCTACCAGTAGGGCTTCCAAGAAAAAATTCGAATTTAACTTTGCCCAATTAGCCATCAAAGGACGTTCTGCACGAGGCAACATTTTGACCAAGTATGCCATCTACAAGGTGCAACGAAAAGAACAAGGTGTTTCTACGTTACAAGCGATAGCACTGTGCTATGATCCGCATACTGGACGCATTATGCCCAATGGCAGGGGAACTGCATTGGGGACATTTGGACCCACCGATCAGTTGCTGATTGTATGGAAAGAGGGTTGTTATATGGTTGCCGACTATCCCCTATCTTTTCAGCTGGATCCAACTCAGGTGGTATGTGTGGAAAAACACACGCCCGGGCATGTGCTCTCGATCGTGTATTACAACCAAACCCAAAAACTCTATTTTGTAAAACGATTTCTGATTGAAAAACAAGTTACAAATAAAAAATACGACCTGTTTATATCGGAATCAGACCCATGCACGGTAACCTTGGTTACCTCTTCATCAACACCCAAGTTACAATTGGACTATACCGTACACCCTACGCATACCCAACGAACCATTGTATATGATTTGGAAAAGATTGCCATTAAAACCCTTAAAGCAAAGGGAACGCTCCTTTCTAAGTATATGATTACAAATGTAGCCTACTGCCAGGAATGAAGTTGCGTCAAACAAAATCCAGCTCTGGACCTTAACACAACACCATAGCGACATAAATAGGTACACCGTGTAGGAGACAGACCCTTATGGTGTTACCATTGGCTAGCATCACTTTCAGCAATTTAGCCTCACCTCTAGCCTTGCCAACCTGTATACCCCGAGCTGCTCCGCTAACTTCTCTTTCTTGTATATACACTCTATAGGAATCAAGATACGGGTTCCAAACGCTGGTCCCGTACTGCCAACCGCGCCCTTGCAAAAAGGAGTGCATAACTAGCGTGCCATCGCTTTCCACCTCCTTTTTGCAATCAGCGCTTGATGGGTTATTTTTATGTATCCAAACAAAAGTACGAAGAAAGAAGGACCGGGTCATAAGAGCGCAATCCAGCAGCTTCATTTCACTTTAGTATAGTGCTTATCCTCAACATATACCTGCATATGGGGACCTATGCCCAGCACATCTGTTAACTTTTGGTAATGCATTTCATATGTTTGTCCTTGCCAATGCATTACAACCGTTCCCTCTAGCCGAAGCTCAAATGCCTCTAAACAACCTTGTTGCCATGTGAAATTCGGTGGTCCACCGAGGCATTTATACAAAGCCTCCTTTGCACACCAATAAACAGATAGCCTTTCCAGAGAACCTTGGGTATGTTTGCGCTCTTGTGGGGTCAATACCCGCTCTTGTATACGACCCAGTTTGGGTTGAATCTGTTCTATGTCCATGCCTATGGGAAAAGCGGTAGATATGGCAACCGCAGCTGCATAGGGAGTGTGCGAAAAACTAAGGTGTACATTCGGGCTACCCGTCAGTATGGGTCTTCCACTAGCCTGTTTGGCCAAGGGAGACAATGGTATACCAAGGAGTTTTAATAGCTGTTCCAATGCCAATCGCGCGGCTACAGATTGGCGCATGCGTTCTGGAGCTGTTATTATAGAAGCCGTATGAACCTCTTGTGCAAGCAATGGGTCGAGTTGTGCCAATAGCCCTTCTATGGATTCTTCTATTTTCCAAATCAACAAGAAAGCAGTAGGAGAAAGCCTAGAAAAACGGTGTATGGGCATGGGTATAGCAGGTTGTATGGGTCCAATTTTAGACATTTTTGCACAGAAAACCACCACAGCTGTAGGTCCATCAAGGTACAGTACATACAAACCTCCAGAATTTTTCCGTTCCTACCTTAATGCCAATTCGGGGAGTGGCCACATAATCTGGGGCATGCCGCTGACATTTTAGATAAAAATCATCTTTCGTAGTAAGGTCGATGCCATTGTGCACCCGGGTAATGCCAAGCTGCTTGCAAAGGCTCCCAGGTCCTTTTATATTTTTTGGTTCGGGATACAACAGGCGAACACCTCTAATAAGCACACCGGCAGGAATGCCTACTGCTTCAGTCACCACGTTGAGGCAAAAATACATACCATAAATGAAGTACACATAGGTATGTCCAGGAGGACCAAACAACGCAGCATTACGAGGCGTTTTGCCCCGTGCCCCGTGGCAAGCTGGATCATCAGCTCCTATATAGGCTTCTGTTTCGGTAATCAATCCTTCGTGGTGTTGGAATACCAATGCCTTTCCCAACAAATCTTGTGCTACCTGAAGCGTTGGTTGTAAGAAATATGCTCTAGTCAAACGCATCACAAAACGAGTGAAATATATGGTCGAACCGATACCATTAAAGCACAAACTAAAATGCAATTAAAGATGCGGGAGCATCCCTAGAACAGGGACCTTCTTTTCCGTACTTTCGAATTGATACAAAAATACGGAAAAATCAAGTGCTGTTTGCAAGAAAAAAAGGAGGGAGAAAAAAGGACCAGTTCTAGGGACGCTATCCCGCACCTTCATTTTAATCGAGTAGACCTGTTGCGTAAGTCATTTTAATCATAAATACATAGGTTTATGGAAAATTTGGAAAATACCTGAAAATATGGCTTCATATAAGGACTTCTAACAGGAGATCTTAGATCAAGTGATATCCTAGACCCCCAATTTTAACATCGACTATTTTTTAGGACTTACGCAACAGCTCTAGTATATGTTTCATGAGACCACTTGCACTGGTTGGGCTAATCATTTCTTTATTTGCCTTTTTTTGGTTATTATCGTAATACCATTGAGGTCATATACAACAGTCTCAGTAAGTTGCATGCCGATAAATATTTTTTATAAGCACCTTTACCTTATACCATTAGGATGATCAAAGAGTTTGGATCGTATTTACTTTTTCTGCGTGCCATGTTTGGAAATCCTGTTCCCTGGCGCATGTTTTGTGGTCGAGTTTCTAGAGAATGTCTGCAGGTAGGGATTGATTCGTTGTTTATCATTTGCATCATTTCTGTCTTTATAGGAGGAGCTACTTGCATTCAATTGGCTTCTCAGCTTAAAAGTCCCTTTATTGGAAAGGATTTTATAGGACTTGCTGTACGCAATATGACGGTCTCTGAATTGGCCCCCACAGTCATTGGCATCGTCTTTACTGGAAAAATAGGTTCTAGCATGGCAAGTGAATTGGGTTCCATGCGCATCAGCGAACAAATCGACGCATTGGAAATCATGGGCGTCAATGCACATAATTACTTGGTTTTTCCTAAGATTATTGCCACAGTATGCATGTATCCCCTTTTGGTTGTAGTGGCCATGTTTCTTTCCATCTACGGTGGATTTTTATCTTGTAAGTTTCTGACTTCCATTTCTCCCCAATTGTATGTCAATGGGTTGCGGGAAGCTTTTGATTTTTATGACATACAGGTGGCTCTTTGTAAGGCGTTGGTATATGGATTTCTGATTGCTTCTATTGCTTGTTACAAGGGATTTCATACGAAAGGTGGTGCATTGGATGTAGGACAATCCAGCACCGATGCGGTTACGAATAGTTGCATTGCTTTGCTGATAGCAGATCTGTTTTTGGTATACGTATTATTTAGCCACCGTATATAAATTTGTTTTCCATTTCGTTTGTATGATTGCGTTCCATGCTATTACCAAATCTTTTCAAAATAAGGTCATTTTAAGTCAGGTGAGCAGTGTTTTTGAATCAGGTAAAATTAGTTTGGTGATTGGTTCCAGTGGCACTGGTAAAAGTTTGTTGCTCAAATGCCTATTGGGTCTGGTCATACCCGATCACGGAAATGTCTTGTTTGATGGGCGGGACTTATTGCATGGAAATAAATTGGTTCGAACAGAAATCCGAAAGGAGCTAGGCATGCTCTTTCAAGGTGGGGCGTTGTTTGATTCTAAAAACATAGAAGAAAACATCCGTTTCCCCTTGGATGTGCTCACCACTATGGGGGCAACAGAAAAAAGAAAGCGGGTAAACGAATGTCTGGAACAGGTAGGGCTACCAGAAGTACACAAAAAAATGCCCAATGAGTTGAGTGGTGGCATGAAAAAGCGAGCAGCCATTGCTCGAGCGATTGTCACCCGGCCCAAATACCTCTTTTGCGATGAACCCAATTCGGGCTTGGATCCACAAACAGCGCTCAAAATCGATGAATTGATCGCAAAGATCACCTATGATTCCCAAACAACTACTGTAATAGTCACACACGATATGAATACGATTTTATCGCTGGGTGATTTTATTTTATTCTTACAACAAGGTCAAAAAGCATGGGAAGGAAGTTCCCAAACCATTCTAAAAACCGATGAGCGTGCCTTACAAGACTTTTTATTTGTAGGTAAGTTCAAGGAACTATTGACGCGGTGAAGGTGGCAATGAAAGCATAGCTATCCTCGATCAAATCGAAATTTCGGGTATAAAAAGCTTGGTTTTCTTGTACGAAATGTCAGTACAGTGCGGGTTAATGGAGGATTGCAGCATCTGTAAGAGATGCTTTTTGTTCTGTTTTCGCTACAACTACAGCAGCTAAGGCGTCTCCTGTTATATTTACCACCGTTCTGCACATGTCTAGTAGCCTATCTGGCGCCAAAACTAAAGATAAGCCAGCAGCTGGGATGCCTACGGATTCCAACAGGGCCGTCGTGGTTACCAAAGCAGATCCAGGAGCTCCTGCAACCCCTAGGGAGGCAATGGTTACATGCCCTATGATCAAACATTGTGTTCCAATGGAACATTCGATGCCCATAGCTTGCGCTATAAAAATGCAAATCACTGCTTGATACAGTGCTGTTCCATTCATGTTTATCGTAGCTCCGAGCGGCAATAGAAACCTACTGATTTCTTCCGATACGCCTAAGTTTTTCTCCACACTTTCCATCGAAGCCGGTAATGCTGCTGCACTAGAACTAGACGAAAAAGCAAGCAATTGAGCGGGATAAATGCCTCGTAAGAAATGGAAAAAAGGCATGGATGTAAAAAGACGCAACACAATGGAATAAAGCACCCCTACGACAAGCAACAACCCTATTAGAACCGTTCCCACGTACCCCAATAACGCATAAAGTACTTCTAGTAAGTTTAGTGCTTGGTTCTGACTGGTAAGTTCTACAAGAAGGGAGGTTGTTAGCGAAAACACACCAATCGGTGCCAGGTGCATCACCATGCGAATCAATTGTATGATGGCTTCGTAGAGACCTTCAAAGAAGGCAAACACAGGCTTCCTCTTGGGAGTAGGTATCTTTAAAAGTGCGATTCCCAGCAGCACCGAAACAACGACTACCTGTAACAAATGTGTATTGTTACTCAATGCATGAAAAACATTTTCAGGCACAAGTTTCGCAACCAACTGTACGCCCTTGTTTTGCTCCTGCTGATGTTGCAGGGCCAATTGATGCACATTTGTTCCATACAACTCCAACAGGGCAACCCTAGTTTGCTTGGAGATGTGCACTCCCGGCTTTATGATATTGGCAGCACCGATACCGATGCTTCCAGAAAGGAGCGTTGTAACAGCATACAGCATACTTGCTTTGGTGCCCATGCGGGAAAGCTTTTTTGTATTTGCAATGCTTGCAATACCTACCAGCAGAGAGAAAAACACAAGGGGCATGGCCACCATTTTAAGACTGTTCAAAAATAGTGTACCAAAAGGCTTGATGTAATTCAGTACAAAAACAATAGGCCAAGCCTGTTTGATGTACACAAACGTAAAAAGCAATCCAGAAAAAATACCTATAAGTATTTGTACGTGCAATGCAATTTTCCTCATAAGTAAAGGGTTTTGGGGAAGCTAAGAAGAAAAATGAAACAATCAACAAGTTTAGGCAAAATCAGCTGTTTGTGCAAGGATATACGCTCGAGACTAAAAAAACAGGTTCAATTTGGACTTTTTCCTTATCTATTTATAACTATTTTACAGTATGTTTAGAAAACACATTGGTTTTTTATTAAAAAAAAACCATATTTGGAAAATACAATCAGGTATGGAAAAGAAAAACCAAAGCATTCTTTCTATTCTATGCATTCGAAGAAAATACGCATCTTAACAAGTGATCAGTTTGGGAGTAGCTTTCCGGAAAATTTTAGTGCATGGTGTGCTGGCGCACTCACTGCCATGGGGTGCCATGTACAGGTAATAAAGTTAGAAAGGCTGATTCCAAGTTATTTTACCTCAAAAGTTGAAAAAGAAAAACTGCTAGAGGCTAGTTTTCTACATTCAGGATTGCTGGTATGTATCCTACCTACCTATAAAAACATGTTTCCATCTGATTTAGAAAGTATGTTAACCCAAATTCTTCCTAAGGAAACGTCCATGATTTGCCAATTGATTGCAATTGCCATAGAGCCTTACATACGATTGACACAGATACCCTTATTCTTGGAACGCTTTCGTTACCCGCAAGATAAATTCATGGAGCACTTTAATCCCAATTACCGAATCAATCCAATCAAAATAGAACATAGCATGGATGGAAGCATGTGCCCTTTATTTAAGGAAGCTGGTACTCAACTTCATGCCATAATCTACCAAATTTTGCACATACAACAAAAATACCAGCTTACGTAAGGTAAGGTGCGTTCTAGCGTATAGAAATTATGTACTTGTCAATCAGACATTTTTTTGCATTTACAATGTACCATTGTGCCATGTAATATTTTTTATTTTTGACAATCAATCTAAAACGGTATATAGCAGTATGAAATGAAGATGCGGGATTTCACCCCTACAACCGTTCCTTTTTCCTTTGTATTTTTGTTCGGAATCAAGTTTCCGGATTGTAACGCTTGCCAAAAAAATAAAATAAATCAGATAATCAATAAATTAAATCAAATACGCAATGCATGTCTTCATTCCGATCGAGCACATACCCCAACTATTTCGTAGTTTCGTCTTAACACACCCGCTAGGTATATTTTCCCACAGAGGATGTGCTTTTTAACAAAACGATTCAACCCACACCAATCCATATGAAACAAGAACAACATACCCTGCAACAAGTCGTGCATTTTGAAGGCATAGGCTTACACACCGGTACAAACGCAAAAGCAACCTGCCTGCCGATGCCTCCAAATAGCGGCATCCAATTTCAACGCACAGACTTACCCAATAGACCCCTTGTAGAGGCCCTGGTTACCAACGTATCGGCTACCGAACGGGGCACCGTGCTGCGAAAAGGTGAGGCGCAGGTTTGGTCTGTAGAACATTTGTTGGCGGCCTTGGTAGGGTTGCAAATCGACAACCTATGCATTCAGCTGGATGGACCAGAAGTACCTAATTTAGATGGTAGCGCCCAACGCTTTACCGAACTGTTGTTGGAAGCACAGGTGTGCCCCCAAGGCATTCCACGTAAGTTTTTTCACTTAAAAGAACCCTTTATGTACCGCGATCCAGAAACAGACAGCTGCTTTGAGCTCTATCCCAGTGACAACTACAGCCTGCAGTGTACCCTTGCATACGACAGATGGCCCCTACAGCATCAATATGCCGCGTTGGATAGATTGGATCGATTTCAAGAAGAAATCGCCGCTGCACGTACCTTTGTGTATCTGGACGAAGCAATCGCCCTGTACAACAAGAGATTGATCCAAGGTGGAGACCCTACCAAAGCATTGATTTTCTCAGAAAAAGAACCAGATGCAGCCTGCTTGTCCACCATAGCGCAAGCAACTGTTAAAGAGATACCCCCTACAATCATCACCCCTGCAACACATGCCATGCCGACAAACGAACCGGCACGCCACAAAATATTGGATCTGATGGGCGATTTGGCGCTGCTGGGACGCCCCTTGCAGGCACGCATTTTTGCGCACAAACCCGGTCATGGGCCGAATACCCGACTTGCAGCCGCTTTACGAAAACAATTGGTCACCCAAGAAGCCAAGGGAGCACCCCACTGCAACCTGCACGCAACGCCTATATTTGACGTAAAACAGATCAGCAACATGCTGCCCCATCGATATCCTTTTCAACTCGTAGACAAAATTGTACAGATAGACGATACCAGCATTACAGGCGTCAAGAATGTAACCATCAACGAACCCTTTTTTCAAGGCCATTTTCCAGGCAACCCCATTATGCCCGGTGTCCTGCAATTAGAAGCCTTGGCGCAAACCGGTGGCATCTTGTTCTTACACACGCTGCCTGACCCGGAAGCCTATCTGACCTATTTTCTCTCCATAGATGCCTGTAAATTCCGCCGCATGGTAGTACCAGGAGATACCTTATTGCTACATGGTCAATTGCTTTCAGACATCCGACTTCGTACCACAGAAAAGCAAACCAGCGGCATCGCGAAGATCAAAGGACGTGTATTTGTAGGAGAAGCATTGGCTTGCGAAGCGGTATTGCTTGCACAAATTGTGAAACAACATGAACCATCTTAATGCACAGGTACATCCTGGTGCCGTCATTGGACAAGGAGTACGCATAGAATCTTTTGCTACCATTCAAGAGGATGTATGCATCGGAGACGGTACGTGGATAGGCCCACACGCCACCATCCTATCGGGAAGTCGTATCGGAAAAAATTGTCGCATTTTTCCTGGTGCAGTCGTAGGGGGCGCATCCCAAGATCGAAAACCAGCCTCCGGTCCCACCTACCTGTTTGTAGGCGACAACACCACCCTACGGGAATTCGTTACCCTAAATAGGGGAACCTTGGGCAATACAATCGTGGGAGCAAATGTACTGTTGATGGCCTATGTACACGTAGCACACGATTGCTTTATTGGAGACCATGTAACGGTTGCCAATGCGACACAACTGGCGGGTCATGTGTTGTTGGAGCACCATGCCGTGGTAGGTGGCATGGTGGCTATACATCAATTCATACGCGTGGGTGCCTATAGCATGGTAGCTTCCAAAAGCATTGTGCGCAAAGATGTCCCCCCCTTTGTGAAGGTGGCACGAGAACCGCTACGGTATTGTGGGATCAATGCTGTCGCATTGCAACGGCAAGGTTTTAGCCAAACACAGTGCAACGCCATACAAGAAACTTACCGGTTGATCTATCAAAGCAACCAGCCGCTTCCCCTAGTGTTGGAAGCCGTTGAAGAGCGCATTCCATTTGGTATAGAGCGCAATGAAATACTTTCCTTTATACGCAAAAGCAGCAAAGGCATTGTCAAAAAAACAATAATAGACCGATAAATTTTTTTTTAACCTTAAAAAAAACTAAATTGCGAGACCAGGAATAGTATGGTTGTATGTATCAAGGAACGCATCAGACGGCTGCTTCCTTCTAGCGCATAATCAAGCAAGCAAGTTTTTTTTTCAAAAATGTATAGCACAACAGGGTTGCTCTAGAACAGCTACATAACGTATTGATGCTGGAATTTTTAGCAATAGCATACACAAATACATACGACATTTGTGTACAGAACCAACGCTAAGGTAGACCATAGACGGTTTCGTTATAACGGACTCAGCACCTTGTATGGAACAAAAACGCCAAGCAGTTGTGTGCGATCAGAAGCGTTCCTTACAGAATGCAGATTTTCGAATGCCAAGAAAACCTTTTTCATTCAGCACCTATTCTTTGATGCGCAACGACTTTTGTAACATGACTGCCAGCAGTATACCTGGGAAACATGTACATTTTTGTCTTGCATTTGACCTTTAAATTAAGAACAAACATGATCATCAGTAAAAAGCATATAATGTATGCAATGGCCGTTTGGATTTTTGCAGCAATTTGTTACCAAGAATACAAGAAAAACGAAAGAATCTCCACTATGTCCGTTCTTGAACAAGTAGCCATGCGCCCAATAAATGGCATGGATCCGATACGGATAGAAGACACAGATTCCACACAAGCTGTGTCTAAAATATACGAAGGTTTGTACGCCTATCATTATTTGAAGCGACCCTTCGAAATCATTCCCAATCTTGCAGAGGAGATGCCTATCGTCTCTCCAGATGGATTGGTATACGTTATCAAAATCAAAAAAGGGGTATACTTCCAGGACGATGCTTGTTTCCCAGGCGGAAAAGGACGAGAACTCAAAGCATCTGACTTTGTGTACAGCTTGATGAGAACGGCAGATCCAACCAATGACGTGCCGTATGTTGATCTTATCAAACCCTACATCCAAGGGCTGAAGGAATGGAGTCACTCTCCTAAACCAGACTATGCACAAAAAATAGCAGGTTTACAGGCGTTGGATGACCATACGCTTCAAATTACGCTCACCAAGCCTTATCCACCGTTGTTGCACGTATTGGTCTTGCAAGTAGCCTTTGTAGTGCCTCAAGAAGCAGTAACCCACTATGGAAAAGAATTTATAAACCATCCAGTCGGCACAGGGCCGTTTGCATTACCAGAAGGATTCAATCCGCAGGCTAAAAAGATAGAGTTTGTAAAAAACCCTACCTTCCGGGAAAAGCTATTTCCTTCCGAAGCAGCCCCAGCATATGCATCCATGTTGGCTTACGCCGGAAAGAAATTGCCTCTATCAGATAAAATCATCACCCATGTGCTTACAGAAGAAGCCCCTCGTTTCCTAAAATTCTCACGAGGAGAGATCGATATAAACCGCATCGATGACTCTTCTTTTGCCTTGGATATTGTAAAAGAAGGCGTGCTAACGGATCCTAAACTGGTCAAAAAAGGGGCCGTATTAGAGCAAATAATAGGCAATAATACCCAGTTATTTTGTTTCAACCATGCACTACCCCTATTTAAAAACCGCTTGTTGAGGCAGGCTATGGCGCTGGCATTTGATCGAGAGACCTACAATCAATTGTTTTACAACAACCAAGCTACCATTGCACAATCGATCGTTCCTCCATCCCTACTAGGCGAGCAAGCAACAGTCGTTAATCCCCCTGCATATAACCTAGAAAAAGCCAAAGAATGCTTGGCCAAGGCAGGTTATGCAGCTGGTGCAGGCTTGCCGGTAATTACTTTAGACGTTCGATCTGAAACAACCTATAAGAATCAGGCAGACTTTTTTGCCAAATGCATGGAAAAAATTGGCATACGGATACAAGTCATCACCAATACCTATCCCGAATTGCGTGAAAAAATGTTTGTAAAAAAGGCTGTAATGCTCTATCCTATAGTTTGGGGCGCTGACTATCCAGATGCCAGTAGCATGCTGCAAGTGATCAGTACAGATGTAATCCGACTACAGTATAACAACCCAGCATTCAATGCGTTGTTTGCCCAAGCAAGTACCCATCCAAATAAGGAAATGCAACAAGCGCTATACCAAAAATTAAATCAAATGGTGGCCGATGAAGTACCTGTAATCTGTACCGTGCACAAGCCTCTTCAGTTTTTGCGCCACAAATGGGTCAAGAACTTTATACACAACGGATTTGAGTTTTCTATGGATCAATACATTGCGGTAGACTTGTTGGAAAAAAAGAAGACACTTACATAGGCACTGCTGAAACCAATACGTCTTTGGAACTGCTTGGATAAGGATCGCTTAGGAACTGCAACCGTTTCGATATCTGAAATAACCCAATATGGGTGTGGGAGATGGAACCTACCTCCCTCCCGCATACCGCATGCGATGGACTTGTATTTTGAGACAATATACCCTATCTGATTCAAGATGCAGGTTCTCATCTCGTCCGTACTGCCCTTACGCCTTTGAAAAAAGGAGTGAATAGAAAGCGGGCAGGCAAAAAGGAAAAGGGAAACAGCGCTTGATTTTATATTTTTGTGTATCCAAACAAAAGTACGGAACAAAAAGGACCGTTTCGTAGAGACGCAATCTGGCAACTTGATTCCAATCAAGTCTAGACTTGTGCAAAGGGATTGCTTGCACCTGACATGCCATGCATCCTCATGCTTTTGTCTGCCTACTGTTTCCGATGTTTCACGCCCATGGATAGATAACGTATAGCCCATGGTAAGCTAAAAGGAACCGTTGTTCCAAAGGTTGCTTGCCACCATTCTTTTTGTTGCTATGAACTTATTTTTTTACCTCTTCAGAAGGTTACTTTATGCTCTTTTAGTGATTGTAGGGGCAACATTTATGGTTTTCTTCCTCTTTAACGTAATTGTAGAAGACCCTACGGTTGTCTTATTGGGAAAGTATGCCACCCCAAAAGCCATGGCAGCACTTGCCCACCAATTGGGCTTGGATAGACCTTGGTATATACAATATTGGGACATTTTAAAATCGGCCTTTACGTTTGATTTTGGCTACTCTTGGAGCAGCAAGCAAGATATTCTCAGAATCTTTAAGGAAGGTGCATTGGTTTCCTTAACGGTCACCTTACCAGCTTTTATCCTGGGCAATATACTGGTCGTGTCGGTGGCACTTTGGATGACAAAATACAGAGGAACCATCTTGGATCGGCTTCTAGTGGTTTTTTGTATAGTGATGACCAGCATCTCTGCATTGGTGTATATCCTAGTAGGTCAAGGGGTCTTTGCATACAAACTAGGGTTGTTTGAAATAACGGGTTATGAAAATGGGTTTCCCTATTTTGTTCCATACATTCTCCTGCCTACCCTTATTCAAGTGTTGCTGCATTTTTGCTACACCTACCGGTTTTATAGAACCATCATGCTCGATGAAATCTATCAAGACTATGTGCGTACTGCACGGGCAAAGGGTCTGGAAGAAAGCGTTGTTTTGTTCAAGCATGTGCTTAAAAACGTACTGATTCCCATTATTACTACTTTTGTCAAGGACATTCCTGGATTGATATTTGGGTCGGTATTGATTGAAAATTTCTTTGGCATACCTGGGTTGGGCAATTTGGTCGTAAATGCCATGAATTGTGCTGACTTCCCAACCATTAAAGCGACTACTGTAGTAGCTGCAGTGCTAAGCATCGTGTTTAGCATTATAGGCGATATTTTGTATACGTTGGTTGATCCACGTATCAAATTGTAAAAAAAATGAATGCCATGAACGATTCCCTGCATCAATCTGTAACGAAAAGAGCCTTACTTGTTTTATGGACCAACAAAATCACCCGTTGTTGTTTGGTCGTCCTATTGGGCTATATGGCAGTGGCATGCTTATGCAAGCTGGGGTATTTGGCACCCAAATGGAATGCAGAGGTGGGTGCTTCGCACGAAGCGCCAAACTGGGTCAATTGGTTTGGTACCGATATCCTAGGCAGAAGCGTTTTCGCTAAGGTCATACATGGAACCGAAGTAGCCATGAGTGTGGGCTTTGTCGTCGCCTTGTTCTCCATTTTAATTGGTGTGCTTCTAGGCATTTTATCGGGTTATTTTGGAGGCATTGTGGACGAATGTGTGGTATGGTTGTATACGGTTATCGCTGCAGTGCCTACCATGATTTTATTAATGGTCATCGCGTTTATGTTGGGCAAGGGAATGAAAAGCATTTACGTCGCTTTGGTTGTGGCAGAGTGGACGGAAACCTGTCGATTGGTACGGGGAGAAGTGATGCGCCATAAGGCAAGAGACTATGTGCAGGCGGCTGCCGCTATTGGGGCCAATAATTTCCGAAAGCTGTTTGTGCATATTTTACCCAATGTAATGCCGTTGATTGTTTTCCAATTTTCGCTGGTATTTCAAACCTCAATCAAATACGAAGTGATCCTCTCTTACCTAGGATTGGGCGTGCAAAACAAACCAAGTTGGGGGATTATGATTAGCGATGCAAAAACAGAATTGCTGCGCGGCGTATGGTGGGAGCTTTTTTTTGCTACCATAGCCATGTTTTTGCTTGTATTGGTGTTTAACGTTCTGGCCGATGCATTTCGCGATGCATTAGATCCCAAACTAAAAGGTAGATAACACATGGAAGAAAAAATTCTTGAAGTTCAGAACCTAGTGACCCAGTTTTTCGTGGGACACGAAATGGTTCGGGCTGTAGACGACGTTTCCTTTGATCTTTTTCGCGGACGCTCGCTGGGCATTGTGGGGGAGTCCGGGTCTGGAAAGTCTGCCATGGCACTTTCCCTGATGCGGCTTATTACGCCACCAGTGGGTATGGTTTCCGGACAAGGGATTTTCTTAGAAGGCAAAGACATCTTACCGCTTTCGTCCAAGGAGATGGAAGGCATACGCGGCAACCGCATTTCGATGATCTTTCAAGAACCTATGACGTCGCTCAATCCTGTTTTTACCATTGGCGAGCAGATCAAGGAAACCATTCAGTTGCATCAGCAGGTTTCGACCAAAGAGGCCAAAGAACGCTGCCTGGATTTGTTGGAATTGGTAGGCATACCTGCCCCACAGCAACGTTTGAAAGAATATCCCCATCAAATTTCAGGGGGTATGCGCCAACGGGTCATGATTGCGATTGCTTTGGCCTGTGATCCTTCTGTATTGATTGCGGACGAACCGACAACGGCGTTGGATGTAACTACGCAGGCACAGATCATGGACTTGATTCAAAAATTGCAAGCAGAAACAAAAATGGGTATTCTATTGATCACCCATGATCTGGGGGTAGTGGCAGAAGTATGCGACCAAGTAGCGGTTATGTATTGTGGTAAAATCATAGAAAAAAGCTCAGTAGAAGCCATTTTTGCTGCACCACAGCATCCCTATACCAAAGCTTTATTGGATGCGATCCCCCCACTTATGGGAGGTCGGGTCGATCATACGAGACGCTTGAGGGCCATTGAGGGCATGGTTCCACCCCTTTCCAATCTTCCTATAGGATGCAATTTTTACGACCGTTGCCCCAAAGCCACGGCAGCCTGTAGCGGTAGCAAACCTCCCCTCGAGGAAATACGGCCGGGCCATTTTGTAGCGTGTTTACATCCATTGCAGGTGCAAGATGCACCCAAACCATAAAGGGTATGCAGACAGAAAAAGAAATTTTGCTAGACGTTCGAGCCCTTTCTAAGCACTTTCCCGTCAAGCACCACGTGCTGGGCCATACCATTGGACAGGTTCATTCGGTGAATCAAGTGAGCTTCTCGATTCGAAGAGGCGATACCTTGGGGCTGGTAGGCGAATCAGGCTGTGGAAAGACTACTTTGGGAAGGACTATTTTGCGCTTGATTGAGCCTACCGATGGACGTATTGTATTTGATGGTACAGACATTACCCATTGCAACACGCGAGACATGCGGCACATTCGAAGGAAAATGCAAATCATTTTTCAAGATCCTTATGCTGCACTCAATCCGAGAATGTCTATTCAAGCCATCTTGGAAGAACCGTTAACGATTCATAAACTAGCGCATAGCAAAGAAGAACGCAACAAACGCATACAGCAGCTCTTAGATTACGTGCAGTTGTCTCGAACCGTTCTAGGCAAATATCCTCATGAGTTTTCAGGAGGCCAACGCCAACGCATCTGCATTGCACGGGCATTGGCCGTGGAGCCCATCTTTATGGTCTGCGACGAAGCCATTGCCGCTTTGGACGTTTCGGTACAGGCGCAGGTAATCAATTTGTTGATGGATTTGCAAAAAGAACTGGGGTTGACCTACTTGTTTATTTCGCACGACCTTAAGGTCGTAGAGTTTATAGCAGATCACGTGGCGGTGATGTATCTGGGAAAGATTGTGGAGATGGCGCCAGCAGAAGCAATTTATAGATGTCCAAAACATCCCTACACCAAAGCACTTTTTTCGGCAATACCTACGTTGGATCCAACCCAGAAGAACAAACGCATTATTCTGCAAGGAGATGTACCGAGCCCCATGCAGTTGCCTACAGGATGTCCTTTTCACCCAAGGTGCTGGAAGGCTACGGAGCTGTGCACAAGGGTCTATCCAGAACTAAAAAATACGACTGAAGGTCAAGAGCATGTATTTGCCTGCCATCATCCAGAAAATGCCTAATAGACGGCTTGCAGCACGCGCTTATGCTGAGGAATTTGTAGGAATCGAGGAATTTGTAGTATCACAGAGCACAAAACCGCAGATACATAGACGTATAGGAGAATTTGAGCAGCGGATAGACCTGCAAATTACCAGCAGAAGTAGTGTTTTACAAGAGGTCTCATGTGTTACACGCAAAAAAACGGTTATATACCCATGTATCCATTGATCGAAATAAACCATCTTTCTACTGAAAATCATTCTGAAATGGTTCGCATCCGAGCCCGAGTCTTTGCCAAGAAAGACCTTGGACGTGTCTTATTCGTCGTTTTACGGGATGGATTGGATACACTACAAGCGATTGTGGTTAAAAACAAAGCAACGGTTGCGGATCCCTTGACTCCAGATGCTTACAACGCATTGCGTAAGGTAGAAAATGAATCTTTTATAGAAGTCATAGGTACCATTCAGCGTGCCCAAAGCCCTGTGTTGTCTTGTTCACAGAAATTAATCGAGCTGGTGGTAACTGATTTTACTATTTTAAGTAGGTCCGTAGTGGATTTGCCGATCACCCTGAAAGAGGCGACGCCAACCGAAGCTCAGAAACAGGAAGCCCACCTACTGCCTTCCGCTGCATTTTACAAGCGCTTGGACAACCGTGTATTGGATTTGCGTACGGATCTTTCTCAGGCCATTTTCCGGATCAACGATGGACTGCTGCATGCTTTACAAACGCAACTGCGCAAACAAGGCTTTATGGAAATCAAATCACCAAAACTGATCGGTGGTGCGTCCGAAGGAGGAGCTGATGTATTTAAACTGGATTATTTTGGGAAAACGGCTTGCTTAACGCAAAGCCCACAATTGTACAAGCAAATGGCTCTCGTGGGAGACTTCAAACGGGTATTTGAAATCGGACCCGTATTCCGTGCAGAAAATTCCAATACCCATAGGCATCTTACTGAATTTGTGGGTGTAGACCTGGAGATGGTTGTTGATACAAGCTATATGGAAGTCGTTCGACTGTTGTACCAGTTATTTGTTGACGTGTTTGATACATTATCTCGAACCTACAACCGCGAATTAGAGGTTGTTCGTACCTTTTTTGATGTTCCACAATTTGTGCTTGCACCTGAACTGGTGGTACTGGAATTCAAAGAAGCTGTGGCGTTGTTGCGCGCACAGGGTAGTACGATTGCTGATTTAGGGGACTTCACTACCGAAGATGAAAAAAAGCTAGGCGTCCTAGTAAAAGAAAAGTATGGCACGGATTTGTATGTGGTTACAAGATATCCTTCGAACGTACGGCCATTTTATACCATGCCCGATCCAGAAGACCTTCGCTATTCTTACTCGTACGACTTTATGCTACGAGGAGAAGAAATTCTTTCCGGTGCACAACGCATACACGATTACCAGATGTTGTGCGCACGCGTAGAGGCATTGAAGATAGACAAAACATCCCTTGCGCATTACCTTGAAGCCTTTACATACGGTGCACCGCCACATGCAGGAGCAGGTATTGGGTTGGAGCGGGTACTCAAGTATTTTTTAGGATTGCCGGATATCCGCTATTGCAACCTGTTTCCACGGGATCCAAAACGGTTGTACCCTTAAACTGACACTATACTCGATCGGAAGCAAGATGCCGAATTCGTTATACGATCTCGCACTTAGTTCACCTGCCCTCGCCGGGCGGGCGTTACTTTTTTGCATGGATCAAAAAAGTAACCAAAAAAAAATCTAGCGCCGATTGAAAAAAGGAGGTGGAAAGCAATAGCACGCTTTCTATGCACTCCTTTTTTCAAAGGCGCGTTTTCCAGTACGGACCAGATCGGAACCCGAAACTTGAAATTGATTGAGTATAGTACGCATTTGTATGCAAAAAAACTAATTGATTTACAGTTCAATAAAATTCTCTAATCCCGAATGCACGTTCATAAATTTGCTTTTCAAAAACAAGATTCGTAAAATGCAAAGTCAATGCCGCGCTGATCGCAAACCAACCATAGGCAATGCATGTAGGCTGCTCAAAAACATAGTAAAACTGCGTCTGACTCTATTTGCTGGTATGAACCAATACACATCTTCTATATAACAAACAAACCCTGATTGTTGATTATGATACATCATAGACCAAAGCAACTCTTTTACAACGTCTGTGTGGCCTTGTTGGTACCCTTTTTTGTTTCGGCGGCAGAAAAGCAACCAGTTGCTGCACCCAAAGAGCTGCTCCCCTTGGCTTCCCCGAAAGCAACCAAACAACCAAAACATGTCCTCCCCAAAGAACTGCACCTCATGCTCCCACCGCATGTCTACCACATGGATCCTGCTATGAGTATGGATGCATATGTCCCTTTTCTACTGGGAAATGTCTACGAAGGATTACTGGAGTACCACTACCTTGAGCGGCCATTGCAACCGATGCCCAACCTAGCCGCTGCCATGCCTACGGTTTCTCCAGATGGCTGCATCTACACCATTACCCTACAAAAAGGGGTTTTCTTTCACGACGATCCCTGTTTTCCCAATGGCAAAGGCCGTGAAGTTGTGGCCGAAGATGTGGTATACAGTTTCAAGCGACTTGCCAACCAATCCTTGAAACTCGTCCATTTTATGCGGTTGGCGCGTCTGATAGAAGGATTTGAGGACCTCCATCAACATTTGAACCGTCACCCCAACGATTATAGCTTCCAACTTTCCGGTGTCAAGGCCATTGACCGATACACTGTGCAGTTTACCTTAACCGAACCATTTCCACTTTTCCCGAACTATTTAGCCATGCCCTTTGCCAGTGTGGTTGCTAAGGAGGCGGTCGATTGCTATGGCAAGAAATTCAAATACCACCCTGTAGGAACCGGCCCCTTTGTATTGCCCTACTTCGATCCCAACGCCAGTCAACTTGTCTTTGCCAAAAACAACCGGTTTCGAGACAAGTTTTTCCCAAATAGATCCTCAGACAAGCTCAAAC
>DATGWI010000085.1:0-15681 GCA_035299565.1 Amoebophilaceae bacterium
TAGCATCGTGACTGGGCTAGTGAACCTTAATCATGCTGTTGCACTCAGGGAAAGGGTGGCATAAAACATAGAAAAAAACCTAGAACCGCTTATACTTACTGAATCATTTGCTACACATCGGACTTACGCAACAGGTCTAATAGCTTGGTTCGAATCCTTTGTACCAACCATTTTCCTGCAATGAGAACATTTCAGAGCCCGGCAACCAGCCGTGCTCCATAAAATCTGTCCTGCCTTTCAAAATTCCCCATACTTTTCCCTGCAAAACATTAGCATAAAAAAATGAAAATCCGTAACTTACATTCCGTGCTGTGCACCACTTGTTTTTAGCGATCCGTCAGGTGCCCACATATGCCTTGAGGTTTTTCAAGCCAATACCAATCTAACCCTCAAAGATCTATGTTATGTATGGAAAATCCCAAAACGGTCGTGAAGCATAACGCATACAACACGTACAAACAGAAAGATAGATGATTATGTACCACCTAAGTGAACAAGAACGCATCCGCATTCAGAAAAAAGAAGCCATAGAAGCAATGGGCACTGACCCCTACCCAGCTGCTGTGGGTTCGAACCACACGCGAGCAGCCGCTGTCCTGGCGGGATATACAGAAACAAACAAAGAAGCATACAGCAACATCTCCTTAGTAGGTCGCATCATGAGCCGTAGAATCATGGGAGCAGCCTCCTTTGTGGAGTTGGAAGATGCCACCGGACGTATTCAACTTTATGTACAACGCGATTCGATCTGCCCAAGTACAGACAAAGATCTATACAATGTTTTATTTAAAAAATTGTTGGACCTAGGCGACATCATTGAAGTACAAGGTTTTGTGTTTACCACCAAAGTAGGTGCCACAGCCGTGCACGTAACCCAGTTGCGCCTCCTAACCAAGGCACTGGCACCATTGCCTATTGTAAAAGAAGTCACTACCGAATCAGGTATCCAGACCTACGATGCCTTTACGGATCCAGAACAACGATACCGACAACGGTACGTTGACCTACTGGTAAATCCCGGCGTACGCAACGTATTTGTGCAACGCGCCAAGCTGATCCATACCCTGAAAGCTTCTTTGAATGCCCAGGGCTATTTGGAAGTAGAAACGCCTATTTTACAGCCAATCTATGGTGGCGCTTCGGCCCGTCCTTTTGTAACCCATCACCATACACTGGACATGCCTTTGTATTTGCGTATTTCCAATGAACTGTACTTGAAACGGTTGATTGTAGGTGGCTACGAAGGCGTATACGAATTTTCCAAAGATTTTAGAAACGAAGGCATGTCCCGCTTCCACAACCCAGAGTTTACCCAAGTAGAGTTTTACGTAGCCTACAAAGAGTATACTTGGATGATGGATTACGTGGAGCAATTGATCGAAACAGTCGCCTTGGCGTTGCATGGAACAACTACCGTAACAGTAGGAACACATTCCATTAATTTTCAACGCCCGTGGAAGCGTTTGACCATGTTCGAAGCCATTCAACAGTTTACCGGTTATGACGTCTCCAGCATGGATGAAGCAGCACTGCGAACAGTAGCTCAAGCATTGAAGATTCCCATAGAAGGCACCATGGCCAAAGGGAAAATCATAGATGAGATTTTTGGGACAATGTGCGAACCTTATTTTATTCAACCTACCTTTGTTACAGACTATCCAGTAGAAATGTCTCCATTGGCCAAGCGCCACCGAAGCAACCCTATGCTAACGGAACGCTTTGAAGTCATCTGCAATGGCAAGGAAATTTGCAATGGATTCTCTGAATTAAACGATCCCATCGATCAACAAAAACGGTTGGAAGAACAACGTGCACTGAGCGAACGGGGTGACGCAGAAGCCATGCCAATAGACCATGACTTCGTACGCGCATTGCGGTATGGCATGCCGCCAACGGTAGGAGTTGGCATCGGCATCGATCGATTGACGATGATAATGACCAATTCTAACTCCATCCAAGATGTGTTGTTCTTTCCACAAATGCGCCCCGAAAAGGAATAACATGCATGTATTACACCCTCTTAACCCAAACTAGTATGTGTAAATCATTTAAGGTTCTTTTGATAGGATTGTTTCTAGGACTGAATATCCAACTTTTATATGTAATACAACAAAAATTTAAGGCTCCCAGAGAACTGAACGTATCCATCTCGGCAAATGTAGAAAACTTAGATCCAGCGGTGAGCAATTCGGATCATGCTATGACATTAATGTCAAAAGTATATGAAGGGCTGCTCGAGTACCATTACCTGAAGCGTCCATACGAATTGATTCCCAACCTAGCAGTTGGAATGCCTACTGTTTCGGAAGATGGACGAACCTATACCTTTTTGATTCAAAAGGGTATTTATTTTCATAACAATCCTTGCTTCCCAAATGGCAAAGGAAGAGAACTCGTAGCAGAAGACGTTGTATACAGTTTCAAACGCATTGCTGATCCTGCTATACAGTCCCCTTATTTTGAAGAACTTCAAGAATTGATCCACGGATTTGCTGCGTTTCACCAGCACCTTACACAGCATCCGGGGGCATATGATGCAGGGATTCCGGGCATCCGTGCACTGGATCGGTATACGGTACAGTTTACTTTAACAAAACAATTTCCATTATTTTTGCATTACATGGCTAGCTCTTATGCCAGTATAGTGCCAAAAGAGGCGGTAGACCATTATGGTACAAACTTTATGAACCACCCAGTAGGAACAGGTCCGTTTACCTTAGATGCGTTTGTTCCCCAAGCAACGGAAGTAGTGTTTTTCAAAAATCCAACCTTCCGAGCTAAGTATTACCCTACAGAGGCATCTCCTGGTTTCCAGTATTTATTGGGTTCAGCTGGAAAAAAGCTCCCTTTAATAGACAAACTAGTATGCCACATTTTAACAGAAGCACAGCACAGGTTCTTACAGTTCAAGCGCGGAAAATTGGATGTGCTGGAAGTAGAGTCTGCTTACCTACCGCAGATTTATGAACAGGGAAAATTCTCGAGTAAGCTCCAAAGGGCAGGCATACAACTGTTGGAAGCGCCTAGAATTTCGTTTACCGGTTTTTACTTTAATTGTGGTCGAAAGCCGCTTAACGACCAAAGGGTCCGACAAGCTATATCGCTCGCATTTGATAGGAAAACTTACAACAAATTTTTTGAAAGCAATTTAGGTACAATAGCGCATTCTTTTATACCTTCTTTGTTAAAAGGATACGACAAAAACTTTTACAGCCCCTATACTCGATACGACCTAGGCAGAGCCCGCCAGCTTTTGGCAGAAGCAGGGTATCCACAAGGCAAAGGTCTCCCGGTACTGAAATTACACACTACTGCCTATACGACACGCAAGTCCCAAGCCGAATTTTTTGCCAAATGTATGGCACAAATTGGCATGAAAATAGAGTTGGAAGTCCTGCCGTTTCCAGAACTGCTGCAAAAGTTCAATCGAGGGGAGTGTATGGTGACCTTCATTAGCTGGTCCCCAGAAGTACCAGATGTCGGGAGAATTTTTAAAAATTTTCGGTATAGGAATTGCTGCCCAAGCATTGCATTAAACGATGCGCCATTTAACAGATGGTATGACCGAGCAGTTTTCCTTCCAGACGATGTTCCAGAAAAAACCGCCTTGTATGAAAAATTAAACGAACAGATTGCCGAACTTGTAGCAGTAATTCCTATACCACTTAGCAATCATCAATTTTTAGTACAAAAACGTATTAAGAATTATTGTATTTCTCCATACCATTATTGCAAAGAACTTTATGTGGATGTGGAAGGTGCATAGCAATGACCTTCCCAAAGCTTGGAATTGCTGGTTCCTAGCTTAACCATACATCTGGTATGGTCTGACCTGTCGTTTTTTTTTCTACTTGCTTCGCAAATAAAAATGGCAAATTGTGCTCCATAACAGACGCTTTCCGGTAGGTTCAAACTGGCTTGTCTTACCGCTTTGTTGGAACAGGGCTTGTCGCCCAAACTTGTTCTTTGGTTGCTCCTGGTTGTATCCACACTACATGCACATCCAATCTTGCTAAGATTCTTTTGGCTTTGTAACTATTTTTTTGCAGTGCATCTCCATATACGACCAATGTCTCAAATGCAAAGATACTGTTCAAGACGTCGATATTACGGACCAGCTTTTCTTTGATCAAAAGTTGGTCTATTGGTATTTTGATACCCTGCCAGCCATACCATGCTACAGGGATTTCTTCAATGGTTACAAGCATTTTGCCGTTCCAAGCAGACAATGTACCACCAGGAAACGTTTGAATAGAAGAAAGTTTATGGTGCAATGCATCTAGGTACGATATAGAAGTGCTGCGGTCGTGCAATTGATACCATATGTCGTGTTGGTACACCACTTTAGCTGTCTGTGCAGCTGTTACTGTATGCCTAATTTGCTGGATGGAATGCCATCCAATACACATAGCAACCAGGCAGGGGTAGACCAGTTGTTTGTATGAAACAAACCAACCAACAGACAGCAAGGCAACGTACAGCATACCGGAAGAATATCCCGTTACCGAAGTACAGGAAAGCGTAGCTAAAGGCCACTGGGCAATCCATTCCACCCAGGCATGGGTACATTGTACACAGCAGTGCAATAAAAAACCAAATAACTGATTCAGAACCGGAAAACCTGCAACCACCAGCAAAGCCAAACTTACTACCAGTAAGCCAAAAACAGCGGGTACTACCAACCAATTTGCCACTATAAAGTAACTAGGAAACTGTTTAAAATAATAGAGCAAAAGTGGCAATGTACTGATTTGTGCTGCACTAGACAAAGCCGTTGTTCCCCATAGCTTTTGCAGCCAACGCCGTTGTATGGAAATAGACCTATACAACATCGGATATACATACAGCATGCCTATGGTAGCCATATAAGACAGTTGGAAACCACAGTGAAACAACCACAAAGGCTTCCATACCAATGCTACGAAGGCTGCTAGAGACAACGTATGGTACGGATCAACGGGTCTATGCACCATTTGTCCCAAACGTGCAAGGCCAATCATGGTGGTAGCACGCAATACAGGCGGTGCCCACTGACAGAGCCAAGTGTAACCCCAGAGCAACACAAGGATAACCCATTCGGATAGGATGGACAAAACAGGTCCATACGATCGTCCTATCCCTTCTTCCTTACGCAAACGCATGGCATTGGGCTGAAACAGCCGAAACAATCGTTTCAATACAAAGCGCAATAGGGCATAAAGCATACCCACATGTAAGCCGGAAACAGCCAATACATGCACCGTACCCGTATCGGCATATGCCTTACGCAAACCAACTGGCAAGGCATCCTTATCTCCAAATAAAATTGCCTGTACCAAGGCTACAGAAGATCTGTCTTTTACATGCTTTTTAAGGTATGTCAAACACCTTGTTTGTAATGTTTTGGCCAGGGAGATTGCATCGTTGGAAGGAAGCAGCACGAATTCGGTTTCGTGTCTGAAAAAATGGCTGTAATGGTGTGTATCATACGAAACAGGGGTCTGCCTCGAATTTGTTTTCGAGTCGTTTAAGGGTTTCTCCTTGGGGATGCCTCGTATCAGCAATCGATCGCCTGGTTGAGGCATGTATGTGTTCTTTTGAGCAAAAAAAAGCCTTACCCTCTCCTTACTTGCATACCAGTTTGGACCAATCTTAATGCGGTTGACACAGGCATTGCAGCGCATCCAGTTGCCCGTAGTAGGGAAAACCCGTTCAACGGTTGCACAATAGCCTTCTAGCTTGGATTGGGCAATCCATTGAGACCAGCTTTCTTGTTGTTGTTGCAGCACATGCAAACGTACCGTTGCATAACTTATGCCTACTAGGAGCAACAAGGCAAGGGATCCAGACCAGGAGCCATGCATTCGTTTGCGTTTGGTGCATAGGCACATCCCATACAAGATGCTCACGGAAAACAAAAACAGCCAAACAATGGATAGCGTTATGGGAATATAAAGAGCAAATAAGATGCCTATGACCCAAAAAATGGTGACCCTAAAACAGGGCCAAGCTGGGTGTTCAAAGGACTGATTGTGGAACACAATACAACACTCCTATCCCTGGAAATCAAAACTCTTTCTATGGTAGAAGGTGGCACCCAATGCTTTGATGATGGACTTATGAGAAGGCGTAGAATAGCCTTTGTTTTTTCTCCAACCATATGCCGGAAAATCTCTATCCAAGCTATCTATGTACTGATCTCTATACACTTTGGCCACTATATTAGCTGCTGCAATGGCTGGGTAGACTCGATTGCCTTTTAGAATGCATTGATAGGGAATTTTTTTGTATGGAACAAACGAACGACCAGCGATCAACAGTTGGTCTGGATTGGTTTTCAGCTGTTCGATTGCTTTATGCATGACCAAATGAATGGCTTGCATGATACCCATTTGATCGATTGTTTGATGGTCTACCACCGCGATGCCCAACGTAATTGCTCGCTGTCTGATCACTGCATTGAGGCGTATCCGTGAAGCAACGGAAAGTTTTTTCGGATTGCTGTACAGTTCTTCATCGTAAAAGTCCTTCGGCAATATAACAGCAGCAGCTACAACAGGGCCTACAATCGCTCCAGCGCCTGATTCATCGCATCCTGCTATATAGGATGCAGTATAATCTTTATATTCAGATATAAGAGGTGTGGATGGTACTGCCATACGTAAAAACAGCTTTATGGTTTTGATCAACGATCGACGAAATAAATCTTAAAAACAAGACTAGGATTCGTGATAGATAAGAAATTGATGAATTTTCTAGACTTAGAAAGTATTACAGACTCCACATATATTTCAACACAATCAAAATAAATAAGGCTAAAGTTAGGCATTTTTATCAAATTTTTTATGGCTTGTATGTTTTTGTAAAAAAAACGTCATAAAATTGCTGAATTAGAACAAGTTCGGAATGCATATACGCTATAGGAATCAAGATACGGGTTCGCAACGCTGGTCCGTACTGCCAACTGCGCCTTTGAAAAAAGGCGTGCATAGAAAGCATGCTATTGCTTTCCACCTCCTTTTTTCAATCAGTACTAGATTTTTTTGGTTACTTTTTTGATCCATGCCAAAAAGTAACGCCCGCCCGGCGAGGGCAGGTCAACTAGCTGCGAGATCGTATAACGAATTCGGCATCTTGATTCCGATCGAGTATATACTAGAACTTCCATCTCGCATCTTTATTCGGATGAAGTATACAGCAGTTCACGCGTTATGCATCTTCTAGTTCGGCTCTAGGGTGGGCTCTGGTAAATATTTCCTTTAGTTTGGATAAAGAAGTATGGGTATATTCCTGTGTAGCAGCTAGATTTGCGTGGCCCAATAGCTCTTTAATGGCTTTTAAGTCAGCCCCTTTGTCTAGCAGATGCGTAGCAAACGTATGTCGTAAAATATGGGGACTGTGTTTCCGGGCGCGTAGTCTAGGAGCCAGATATTTTTTCACGACTCGATACACAAACATGGGATAACATGGCTTGCCAAGGTCAGTAGTCAGCAACGTTTTGGTAACGTAACCCATACGCTGCTTCTGGGCCAAGTAGGCCTCTAATAGATCCTTTAAAGGACGGGGAAAAGGAATGATCCGTTCCTTGTTGCGTTTGCCAAGCACTTTCACCGTTTGTTCTATCAGATTCACATCGGCTGTTTGAAGGGATATCAACTCGGCCAAACGCATTCCGGTACCATATATAAGCTCTAAGAGCAATTTATCCCGTAAACCGGAAAAAGTATCCTCAAAATCATTCGTATCTAAAAAAGAGAGGAGTTCTTGCTCTTGAAAAAAAACAGGCAGCCTTGTTTCCTTTTTTAGGCTTTTGAGGAGTTTTAGGGGATTCGAAGCTACCCATGTCCGTTTCTGCAAAAAAGTATAAAAGGTACGCAGGGCAATCATTTTCCTATTGATGGAACGGTTGCTAATCCCTTTTTTGGCCAACTCCACCAGCCACCCACGTACAACAGCAGCAGTAGCTTCTATATAGGAGACGGGAGGTGTTAAGCCAGATAGATAATCGGAAAACTGCATCACATCTGTGCGGTACGAAAGCACTGTATGGGGACTTGCACGTCTTTCTACGCTTAAGTAGGTTGCAAACAGGGTACAGCACAAGGCGTTTTCCATGTCCATTTCAAAGGATTATAGCTCTAAAGATGCGTAGCGTTAAACATTTTTTGTTTGTAAATGGCTTTTGCTTTTTGTGCTTTTCTTTTTATAGTAGGCTTGGTATAATACATACGTGACCGTGCTTCTCGCAACACGCGTACGCGTTCTATTTTCTTCTTGAAGCGCTTCAGGGCACGATCGAGCCCTTCGTTTTCTTTTATTTCTACGAAAATCATGAAGTATATATGGTTCTAAGGAATAAACGTCCAATCAAAATGTCAATTGATACAAAATTAGCTTAAAAATAAGGCAAGCGCAAGGCTGTTTGGATAAAATCATACCCGATGCACGTTACTTACTATACGAACCAAGGTACGAAATTTAATGCTTAAGATAACATCATCAAGCTTGCTATTTTTGGGTAGCCAAACAAAAGTACGGAGCAAGAAGGACTGTTTCGTAGGACGCAATTTGGCAACTTGATACCGATCGAGGATATGGTTAGCCAGGACAACCCTATACCAAGGAGACACAGCATACCCAATGGGGCCTGTATTGGGTATCTTGTTTTTTTATTCTACCTTTGTAGGTACACGCCATAGCATACTTAGAATACACTTTCATTTCATCTAAATGACAATGTCTATCTCGTATCCAAAAAAAGAGCACGATTCGTTTTTTTTAATTTTACTAGCCTTGCTGCTAAGCCTGACAACACCCCCGGTTTGTGCCAAACCAACTGTGGAGCCCCCTTTTCGCAGGGGAGAGTATCTGGAATACCAAGTATATTATAGCATTGTCCATGCGGGAACCGCTATTATGTCTGTAGATGAAGCATTGCATGAAATTGACAACCGTACTTGTTACAAAATAGACGTACAAGGCATTTCAAACGATGCATTGGCCCTATGTGGTTTTAAGGTAAAAGATACGTGGGAAACCTACTTGGATGTAGAGCAGTTACGGCCTCGTAAATTTCTGGCACACATTCAGGAAAACAATTACGTACGCAAGGAATGTATTGACTTTGATTATAAAAAAAACCAGGCCAGAATAGAAGTCCTTGAAAACACACCAGACGCAAAACCAGAAATTAGCTATTATCCTATTCCGGATGCCATTAAAGACTTGGTCAGTGGGTATTACGCTTTACGATCCATAGACATCAAAAGATTAAAACCAGGCGATGCGTTGCGCATTAGCGTCCTGCACGAAAATAAGATGTATCCCGATGTATCTATCCAATTTTTGGGAAAGAGAACCATTGCTACAAAACTAGGGAAGATAAGCAGTTTGGTTTTTGCCCCCATGGTTCCTACCGAAAACAGTATTTTTGCTGGAGAACGTCCTGTAGAAATTTTTATTTCAGACGATGTCAATAAAATTCCACTCAAGCTCAAAGCCAACCTAGTACTAGGTGCAGTAGAGATAGAATTGTCCAATTACAAAGGGTTAAAAGCAGCAATCCCTTTTCAAAAACCATAGATTTATGCATGCCATTCTTGACACATACCCTACATTTGGGTCCATTCTGCCCTTGTTGACCAGCAAAAAAGTTACACCTACGCAAGTAGTAAGAGCGTTTTTGGAACAAATCCACAAGCACACTGCACTCAATGCTTTTTTGCGGGTTTATGAATCAGAAATCCTTGATAAATCGCACGAAATAACTAAAAAAATAAAAAACTCAAAAGTAGGCTCTTTGGCTGGTTTGGTGGTAGGACTCAAAGACATGATTTCCTATAAAGACCATCCCCTACAAGCAGGCAGCAAAATTTTAACCAATTACATCGCTCCATTTAACGCCACGGTTACCGAACGACTCCTGGCAGCCGACGCATTGATCATAGGCCATCAAAATTGTGATGAATTTGGGATGGGTTCCTCTTCCGAAAACCTCCATTTCGGTCCCGTACTCAATCCTATAGATCAAGAGCGCGTAGCAGGAGGTTCTTCTGGAGGGTCAGCAGCAGCTGTAAAAGCCAAAATGTGTCACGTCTCCATTGGAACCGATACCGGTGGATCGGTACGACAGCCTGCTGCATTTTGTGGGTTGGTAGGACTCAAACCTTCCTATGGTAGGATTTCTAGGCATGGGCTCGTAGCATATGCTTCCTCTTTTGATACGCCTGGTATTTTAGCCCATACCGTAGAAGATTGTGCACGTGTACTCAAAGTAGTGGCTGGCCCAGACGGGTTGGATGCTACAACCGTGCCTCAAAAATCACCTTGCTACCTTGAAATGCTCCATGTACAGAAAAAGTACAAAATAGCCTATTTGAAAGAAACTTTGGCACACCAGGGATTGCAACCAGAAATCAAAACAAATACATTACATGCGTTGGATCGATTGAAAAAGGAAGGACACCAGGTAGATGGCATTCATTTTGAATTGCTCAAATACGCCCTCCCCACCTATTATATCTTAGTGAATGCCGAAGCAAGTACCAATTTGGCTCGTTACGATGGCGTTCGGTATGGATACCGCAGCAGCGATGCTACCACATTGGAAGAAGTATATTGCAAAAGTCGCACCGAAGGATTTTCAAAAGAAGTAAAAAAACGAATCATGCTGGGTACATTTGTACTAAGTGCATCTCAATGTGAAACACATTATATCAAGGCCACCAAAGCACGCAACTTGATTAAAAAAGCGATGGAAGACATTTTAGGAGCCTATGACTTTATCGTGTTGCCTACTACTACGGCTACTGCCTTTCGGGTCAACAGCTTTGCCAAAAATCCCCTGGCTATGTACTGGAGCGATCTCTATACCGTTCTGGCTTCCGTAGCTGGTTTGCCGGCCATCTCCTTGCCCAATGGGGTAGATGACAAACAATTGCCTATTGGCTTTCAGGTGATTGCAAACCATTTGGCAGAAGATAAATTGCTCTCGTTTGCAAATTATTTTGAATCCATGGCATTGTAATAGGTGCCTTTTATATAAGGTACCTATCGTCTAGAAGTCGAGGCTTGATATGCAACGCAGATCTAGGATGGTAAGGTTCCCTTGGCCAGTTTGTGTTAGGCACACTCCGCTCCTCATTTAAGATATAGTATTAGTTTCGTTAACAACATCATACAGAATACCATACACTATGAAAATAATAGAGCAAACTTCGACCGAACCTGCTTTGAATGCTTTTTCCAATGACTATGAGCACTTTTCCACATATGGCCACGAACAAATCGTTTATTTTCAAGACCCTGAAACGGGATTACAAGCCATAGTAGGCATACACGACACCACCCTAGGTCCTGCTTTAGGAGGATTGCGTTTCCTCGAGTACAAAGACGAACAAGCAGCACTCAAAGATGTGTTAAGACTGTCGCGTGGCATGACCTACAAAGCTGCCATTGCTGGGTTAGATGTAGGAGGAGGCAAAGCTGTTATTATGAAG
This sequence comes from Amoebophilaceae bacterium, assembly GCA_035299565.1. Lineage (GTDB taxonomy): Bacteria > Bacteroidota > Bacteroidia > Cytophagales > Amoebophilaceae > Cardinium. The sequence continues at coordinate 11,478 of DATGWI010000085.1, forward strand.
AAACAAGGGGTAGCGCTTACAGAAGCATTGTTGCGTATGTATGGAGCATGCGTTGAACGTTTGGGTGGACATTATATTACGGCACCCGATGTCAATACCAACTCAGAACACATGGTCCACATAGCCAAGTCTACCCGGCACGTTGTATCGCTTCCCACCATGTTAGGCGGCAGTGGAGATCCATCCGAAAACACAGCCTATAGTGTGTACATAGCCATGAAAGCAGCTGTCAAGAAAGTCTTTGGTACAGATGCCTTGCACCATAAAAAAATTGGTGTACAAGGTGTAGGCAAAGTAGGGTATTTTCTAACTCAACTGCTCTGCCAAGAGCAAGCCACCGTATATGTAACCGATATTTCCTCCGAAAGGTTGCAAGCGATAGCCAATGTTTGTGCCGTGGAAGTAGTTCGTCCCGAAAACTTCCATCAGTTGCCTTTGGACATCTATGCTCCTTGTGCATTAGGCGCTGTGCTTAATGCAGAAACCATTCCACAGTTGAACTGCCCCATTGTTGTAGGTAGTGCAAACAATCAATTGGAACATCAGGGACGCGATGGGATGCTTTTGCTGCAAAAAGGCATCGTATATGTACCAGATTTTTTAGCCAATGCAGGAGGATTGGTGAACGCTGTTACAGAGTTAGAGCAAGGAACATACAACAAGCAACTGGTCAAAGACCGTACAGAACAATTATATACGGTCTGTAGCCGCGTGTTACACAAAGTCGAGCAGGAACGTCGCTCTGCCCAAGAAGTGGCCCAAGAGCTGGCCGTAGAGCGGATTCAAAGCATTAAAAAGACACTTGCTTGGCCATTCAAACGAACCTAGGACCACTTGTCATGCAAATAAATATTGTTCCTAGACGCATTGTACGCATAAAAACACTGCAAAATTTTTATGCGTACACCATTTGCAAACAAGCTTCCCAAAAAGAAACCATAGAAGCAATAGAAAAACAGTTTGCCTTTGACATATTTTTAGATCAGTCCAGTAAAAAGCCACAGTTAGAAAAAGAAAAAAAAACAGCGGTGGCACTCTTTGGGCAAATGCTGGCAGAAGAACCTCCCCCTGCCATCCATCAGGCCCACCATCATAAAATAGAGCAATTGGTGTTTGCGCATGTTTTGCGTTATCGGAAAGAGCTACACCAGAACCAACTGCTTTTGCAAGCTCGGTTTCAACAGGACAAGGAGGTCATATACAAGGGCTATTTGTATGTTTTGGCCTTGTTGATGGCATGGCAAAAGATGGCCCAACCAGAGGCCCCGGAAGCGCACCGAACTGTTGAACCATTGTTGCACACGGCATGGTCTACCTCCTCCTTGTTTCAAACATTGCTTCAAACCAGCGAATGGGCCCATGCTGTACGCCTACATGGCATACATTGGTCAGAAGACCAAATACGGGATTGGTACATGCGTTTGTTGCAGCCATTACCGCTTGCTGTGGTTCCCCTGGATACAGTAGATCCCAATCAGGATATAAAAATATTGGAATACATTGTACAAAATCTTATTTTTAAGGATCCGCAAGTGGGTGATTTTTTCTCCATGATGGATGGCTGTTGGGACGATCACAAACGAGCCATACGGAAACTATTAACGCAAACCTTTGTCGCGTTGCGTACCGATAGCGCTGCCGCTTTTACAACTGTTTTGCGTGCATTTGAAGCACAATGGACAAAAGAAGAAGTATTTTACAACCGCCTATTCGCAGCAGCTGTTAAAAATGATGCTGTTTATGAGGTGATGATTGGGGAAAAGGCTGAGAAATGGAATCGAGACCGTATTTTATTGACAGACAAAATCTTAATCAAATTGGCCTTGGTAGAAATCCTTGAAATACGGGAAATACCTACAAAAGTTTCTATGAATGAATACATTGAGATTGCCAAATTGTATGGTACACCGAAAAGCAGTCATTTTGTAAATGGTGTTTTAGAAGGCATATTAAGCGGATTAACGGCAACAGAAAAACCCTCAATGACAGGACAAGCAAGTCGTGATCCGTGGGGTGGACTGTAAAACAACTTATATACCTACTGTTTGAGCTATGAGAAAAAGAACCGAAAATGGAATCATTCTTTGCTTAGGCGTTTGTCTAGGAGGGATCATAGGCATACTTGCTGCGCCCACCAAGGGTGCTGAGGTAAGGAGTGGCCTAGCGTACAACCTAAAGTTGTACCAACAAAAATTACGTTCCTTGATTGCCAAATTATTAGGCAACAAACTCGCGATCAAAAACCAAGCCAAAGATACAGGACAAGAATTGATCACAGATGTCGTGCATTCGGCAGAAAAGATCTTAAAAGAATTGGATACGTTAGCAGCTGAATTAGAAGGCAAGACATCCTAAAAGGCGGTACAGCAATGGCCGTAGTTGGGTTGTACTCCCCACTGATTCAAAAGAAAGTATCTGTCAAAATCAAGTAAAATATACTTTTTTATGCGTTTTATACCGCTGGGTTTCATTCCCTTGTTAGCAAGTTTACTAGGTTGTAGTGAGAAGCCACCCACCCAAGGTGGTACACAAACTGTCGAAACCGGACTTTCTGAAGTCAAAGAAAAAGAGAAAGCAGCAGCTAGAGCTAAAAAAGAGGCTGAATTAGCCGAAGTAGAAGCTAAACTTAAGCGAAAAGAAGCTGAGATTAGGCAAAAAGAAGCACAGCTTGCGAAAGAAAAAGCAGATCTTACCAAGCAGCGACAAGAAGAAGTCCTGGGGTAACTTAAATGCAGTTCCGGCTACCGCGCCATTACCCGCCCTACAGTTTGATTTTTTTTTTCGGAATGACGATTGGATGCTACCAAACGGGAACAGATGCGTCTACAATGGTGTGTATACTCGATTGGAATCAAGATTCCGAATTCGTTATACGATCTCGCATCTTCATTTCATTCTAGTATAGTCCGTACTGGAAAACGCGCCTTTGAAAAAAGGTGTCCATAGAAAGCGTGCTATTGCTTTCCACCTCCTTTTTTCAATCAGCGCTTGATTTTCGCATTTTTGCGTATCCAAACAAAAGTACGGAGAAAGAAATACCCTGTTGCAGGGACGCAATCCCGCATCTTCATTTTAATTGAGTATAGATTGCTACATGGCATAGTACACATTTGGATGCAAAAAAACTACTTGATTTACAGTTCAATAAAATTCTCTAATCCCGAATGCACGTTCATAAATTTGCTTTTCAAAAAAAGATTCGTAAAATGGAAAATCAATGCCGCGCTGATCGCAAACCAACCATAGGCAATGCATGTAGGCTGCTCAAAAACATGGTAAAACGGAGTCTGACTCTATTTGCTGGTATGAACCAATACACATCTTCTATATAACAAACAACCCTGATTGTTGATTATGATACATCATAGACCAAAGCAACTCTTTTACAACGTCTGTGTGGCCTTGTTGGTACCCTTTTTTGTTTCGGCGGCAGAAAAGCAACCAGTTGCTGCACCCAAAGAGCTGCTCCCCTCGGCTTCCCCGAGAGCAACCAAACAACCGAAACATCTCCTCCCCAAAGAACTGCACCTCATGCTGCCACCGCATGTCTACCACATGGACCCTGCTATGAGTATGGATGCATATGCCCCTTTTCTACTGGGCAATGTCTACGAAGGATTATTGGAGTACCACTACCTTGAGCGGCCATTGCAACCTGTGCCCAACCTAGCCGCTGCCATGCCTACGGTTTCTCCAGATGGCTGCATCTACACCATTACCCTACAAAAAGGGGTTTTCTTTCACGACGATCCCTGTTTTCCCAATGGCAAAGGTCGGGAAGTTGTGGCCGAAGATGTGGTATACAGTTTCAAGCGACTTGCCAACCAATCCTTGAAACTGGTCCATTTTGTGCGGTTGGCGCGTCTGATAGAAGGATTTGAGGACTTCCATCAACATTTGAACCGTCACCCCAACGATTACAGCTCCCAACTTTCCGGCATCAAGGCCATTGACCGCTACACCGTTCAGTTTGCCTTAACCGAACCATTTCCACTTTTCCTGCACTATTTAGCCAGGCCCTTTGGCAGTGTGGTTGCTAAGGAGGCGGTTGATTTCTATGGCGAGAAATTCAAATACCACCCTGTAGGAACCGGCCCCTTTGTATTGCCCTACTTCGATCCCAACGCCAGTCAACTTGTCTTTGCCAAAAACAACCGGTTTCGAGACAAGTTTTTCCCAAATAGATCCTCAGACAAGCTCAAAC
>DATGWI010000086.1:0-1748 GCA_035299565.1 Amoebophilaceae bacterium
TTAGCATCGTGACTGGGCTAGTGAACCTTAATCATGCTGTTGCACTCAGGGAAAGGGTGGCATAAAACATAGAAAAAAACCTAGAACCGCTTATACTTACTGAATCATTTGCTACACATCGGACTTACGCAACAGGTCTACTTTATCCGAAGCATTGCCACTATGTGCTTCAAACCAAATGGGAAATGCACTGGCTCCTGTAGTAGCTAAATTGAGCACCATTTGTTTGAGATCCGGTCTGTGGTCTTTTGAATAGCCGTAATCTATCTTAAAATCATTTTTTTCGGCTAGCGTAGCCGCTTCCTCATAAGACCCGAAAACGGTTAAAGAAGTGGTATCAATATGTACCGTGGATCCCAATAAGCGCTGTTCCACACCAATCTCAAAAGCGAGTTCTGAAAATAGCTTGGTTACGTCATACTCCGATATGGCATCTAGACACCTACCTAAAGAATCATCATTAAAATAGATGGTGGAGCTAGCTCCTCCTTCCATATCAGGACTTGCACCTGAAAGATTAATGCACCTTATCTTGGCGCACGAATGTGAGATAAAAAGTTGCACCGATTTCTTTTTTAGTTGTTTTTTACGATATTATTAATAATATAAAATTAAAATATGAAAGTCAAGTAATTTTTTAACTTATTTTTACATAAAATATTTTACTATGGATCACAGTTGATAGATGTAAAAACGTTTGATAGACTGTGTAATAGGAACACGTAGTCGTACAATAGGAACTTTATGGTGGAAAAAGATCAAAGGAGTGGCAGTTCCTAGCTAACATGCATCGAAAAACAAAATGTTACAGTAACTGTATAAATACGTTACGTTATCAAATGAGTAATGGCAAATTGGCATAGTCAACTAAATATGCTAACCCGAAATGAACAGCACAACAGCAGAATCAACCAAAGCGCCTAAAACAGAAACGGCAGAAGCAGCAATTCTTATAGTAGAGGTTCCTGCACTAGGGGCGGCAGATCAACCAACAGTTGTAGAACCGCTTTTTCTTGATGTTACCCTCCATAAACGCCAGCGTCGTTCGGATAGCGATGATAGTGGCGAGGAGCAGTTAGAAAAAGACAATAAATTAATCGGAGCAATTAAAATTAATAAGAAAAAACTTTCAGCAGAACAGCGCATAGAAAAAATTACTGAGGCTCTAAACCAAGGAGCAAATATTAATTTGCAAGACGGGAGACGTAAACATAACACTCCATTGCATTTAGCAGTTAAAATTAAAAATAATGAAAAAAAGTTGCTCGAGAAAGATGTACCGGTGGATGCACAGACAACAGACAACTGGACCCCGTTACACCTAGCTGCTGGAAATGGTCATCTCGAGGTAGTAAAGGAGTTGCTCGAGAAAGGTGCACCGGTGGACGAACTGGCAACAGACAACTGGACCCCGTTACACCTAGCTGCTGGAAATGGTTATCTCGAGGTAGTAAAAGAGTTGCTCGAGAAAGGTGCACCGGTGGACGAACTAGCAACAGACAACGTGACCCCATTACACCTGGCTGCGCAAAATGGTCATCTAGAGGTGGTGCAAGCGTTGCTCGAGAAAGGTGCACCCGGGGATGCACAGTCAAAAGGCAACTGGACCTCGTTACACCTGGCTGCGCAAAATGGTCATCTAGAGGTGGTGCAAGCGTTGCTCGAGAAAGATGCACCAGCTGACGCACAGACAACAGACAACGTGACCCCGTTACACCTGGCTGCGCAAAATGGTCATCTAGAGGTGG
>DATGWI010000087.1:0-6957 GCA_035299565.1 Amoebophilaceae bacterium
AATATCGGTTTCCACAAAGCCACCGGGGAACTCAGATATGACTATCAGAGTGAATACTATATTAGACCTGTTGCGTAAGTCATTTTACTCATCAATACATAGGTTTATGGAAAATTTGGAAAATACCTGAAAATATGGCTTTATATAAGAACTTCTAACAGGAGATCTTAGATCAAGTGATATCTGGAGACCCCCAATTTTAACATCGACTATTTTTTAGGACTTACGCAACAGCTCTAATATCTCCGGTGTATCATTGCTTAATTCGGAGAAATCCAATCGAATCACAGGATACTGCTTCCAGTCGTAGGCCTTCTCTTGTTCTTTTTCATTCTCTGGGTTTAACTTAATTTTTTCTTTACCGATGCAACAATCTTGAAACAAATAGGCATGCGTTTCGCCTTGACAGATCTTATCTAGGGTATCTATAAACAATGATTTGCCAAACCTTCTAGGACGAATCAGAAACGTATGGATCTCTTTTTTGAGCAAACGCCAGGCGTGGATGGTCTTATCTTCATAATAGCCTGAAGTGATGACATCTTCTATATTCGTTTTTGTAATAGGCAAAATACCAGTATACGTTAATGGATGTCTTTGACTTGTGGAGCGCAATAGAGACGCATCCTGGTGTTGTTTGTTTTCCATCGTATCGATTTTTAGGCTTGGCAGGGGTCACACAGTAGTATATACTGGATCAGATTTAAGATGTGGATTTCATCTCGTCCGTACTGCCCAGGCGCCTTCTTTTCTTTTCCCCTCTTTGCCAGGTGCTTTCCACCTTCTTTTTTCAAAGGCGCTTGATTTTTCTATTTTTGTGTATCCAAACAAAAGTAGGGAGAAAGAAGGACGGTTTCGTAGGGACGCAATCTGGCAACTTGCTTCCGATCGAATATAGAGTGACCTACCGCACAGCTGTTAATTTACTAAAAACTATATTTTTTTGCACGTTCCCCGTCATTTTTTTGAAAAAAGAGATTGCATATGTGGGGATGAAGACCAGTGCGCCTATTGTGGGTCATATGGCTATTTAGCCGAGTCTGAAATAGTAGATAGTCGAGTCTGAAGTATTTTATTTATTTGTAAATCAATATAAAAATGATTAAATTTGTATTAGACAATGCTTCAGGCTCGACTAATTATGGCGCATCCATAACGCTTTGATGTGCAGTATGCAGAAAATTGTATATCTTTGCTTTGGACTTAACAATTTCATTTACAACTCTATTTTTTGTCCTATCCCTATTTGTGTAGGGGACAGCATTGTTATTTTATGTTTCAAAAAATACTGATTGCCAACCGTGGAGAAATTGCTCTGAGCCTCATTCGTGTCTGTAAAGAGATGGGCATTCAAACGGTTGCTGTATACGCTACGGCAGATAAAGACAGCCTACATGTTCGTTTTGCAGACGAAGCTGTATGCATTGGTCCGGCTTCAAGCCACGAGTCATACCTTTCCATTCCGTCCATTATTGCTGCTGCAGAAGTAACCAATGCTACAGCCATTCACCCTGGATATGGTTTTTTATCTGAAAATGAAGATTTCGCTAGGATTTGTGAAGCATACGGTATTAAGTTTATAGGGCCTTCTGCTGCTGTGATTGCCAAAATGGGCGATAAATCTACTGCCAAAGAAAGCATGCGAAGTGCTGGTGTACCTATTGTACCTGGCTCCAATGGTCTGCTGGAAACTGTAGAAGAAGGGCTGCAGCTGGCCCAAGAAATTGGTTTTCCTGTATTGTTGAAAGCCACCTCTGGAGGCGGCGGAAAGGGCATTAAATTGGTTGAGTCATCCGAGAACTTTCATCAAAAGTGGTTGGAAGCCAAGCAAGAAGCTATTGCCTCGTTTGGGAACGATGGGCTTTATTTGGAAAAATACCTAGACCAACCTCGGCACATTGAGATACAAATTGTGGCCGACCAGTATGGCCATGTCATTCATTTGTCCGAACGCGATTGTTCCATTCAACGCCGAAACCAAAAATTAGTTGAAGAATCTCCTTCTCCGTTTATGACGGACGATCTGCGTGCCAGAATGACGGAAGCAGCCTTGAAAGGAGTTTCATACATAGGCTATGAGGGGGTGGGCACTATGGAGTTTTTAGTAGACGCGCAGCGGAACTTTTATTTCATGGAAATGAATACCCGCATTCAAGTAGAATATCCTGTTACCGAAGCAGTGACTGGCTTTAATTTGTTGCGTACCCAAATAGAAATGGCTGCAGGTCAACGTTTGACAGCCTCCCATGCCTATCCTAAAAACCATGCCATAGAAGTACGCATCAATGCAGAAGATCCGTTTCATGGGTTTCGACCTTCTCCGGGAAAGATTACCCATCTGCATTTACCAGGTGGGAGGGACGTAACCATTGCAAGCCACATCTATGCTGGTTATGTTGTGCCCCCTTATTACGATGCCATGGTTGCAAAATTAATTGTACGATCCGATACCCGAGCAGGCGCCATTGCCCGGATGAAGCGTGCATTAGAAGAGTTTATTGTAGAAGGCATCCATACCACCATTCCTTTGCACTTGGCTTTAATGGACAACGAAGCCTTTCAACAAGGCAATTTTACGACCCGGTTTTTGGATACTTTTGATTTTTCTACCTTGAAACGATTGGAGTAAGTTTATAACAACCCACTCTGTTGTGCAGCAGAAAATACTTTGTTTTTTTGTAGAAAAAAGAGTACTTTTGGTTATCTATGCACGACTAAATCTTTTTAAATAAGCCACAAATGATAGGCAAAAAAAGAGCACCTTTTGGCTGAATGTATTTTGTTTGTGTGCCGTATGGAAGCAAGGTCGTTGCAAAAGCTTCAAAATAATTTTTTAGCAAATTTAACATATGTATGCGATTGTAGAAATAGCTGGGAAGCAATTTAAAGTCTCTAAAGAACAGCGTCTCTACGCCCCTAAGTTGCAAAATGAAGTAGGTGCTTCGCTTACCTTTGATGCAGTCTTTCTTTTAGAGGATGCACAAGGAACGGTAGCCGTTGGTGCACCGCTCTTGGAAGGAACGGCTGTTGTCGCTAAGGTGTTGGAACATGCCAAGGGAGACAAAGTACTCGTTTTTAAGAAAAAAAGAAGAAAAGGGTATAAAGTGAAGCGGGGACATCGTCAAGATTATACGAAACTGCTCATTGAAGACATTATCAAAAAGTAACATAGATGGCACATAAGAAGGGAGCTGGTAGTTCCAGAAACGGAAGGGAGTCAGAAAGTAAGCGACTCGGTATAAAAAAATATGGTGGCGAGACGGTTATCGCCGGTAACATTATTGTTCGACAAAGGGGCACCCATTATCATCCCGGTAAAAACGTTGGATTGGGTAAGGATCATACACTTTTTGCTTTGACCAATGGAGTCGTCGTCTTTCGCAAAAGGAGAGATAGTAAGTTTCTTATCTGCATCGACGCCCTATAAGGCTTGATGCGTGGTGCAGACCTGAAAGCGGTTTTTGCATATGGACAAATGCATCGATTCAATTTTTTTTAGGCATTGTTGTACAAAGTTCTCAACATTGAATTTATAATTTTTAACCAACAAATAAGTAATACGTGCGAACGGGTTTCGCTAAAAAAGTAACACTATGGCAGTAAAAATAAGATTGGCGAGAAGAGGTAGAAAGCATCTAGCACAGTTTGACATCGTTGTAGCAGATGCACGTGCACCACGAGATGGCCGCTTTATAGAAAAAATTGGCAATTACAATCCCAATACACGTCCTTCAACCATTCTACTGGACGAAGAAAGTGCCTTAAAATGGCTCTTTCAAGGCGCACAACCAACCGATACGGTGCGCAATTTTTTATCAAAAAAAGGCGTCTTGCTTAGAAGACATCTCCAGATTGGTGTGCAAAAAGGAGCCATCACCCAAGAGCAAGCCGATGAGAAGTTTGCGCAATGGAAGGATGCCCAAGCAGCCAAAACAAGCACATAACCTATACATTAAATGGGTTGGTATGTGGTTCGGAAAGGGTTCCTGCACCGTTGGAGCATGAGGCAAATAGTAGGTTGTAACGGTTTCAATTGTAGCATTTCGGAATAGCAATCCGCCCCATGCAGAGAGATATATGCCGCATTGGCATATAGGCACCTAACCACAAGGAGCCATTGATCGGATCCCTCCATTGGATCATTTTTTTTAACTTTAAAACCTAAAAATCTTTATTTATTGTTTATGCATATCGAAGAAATCAAATCTAAAGTCATTGCTGTTATTGTAGACAAGCTAAACGTTTCAGCGGAGGAAGTAGTTCCCACTGCTCATTTTGTAAACGATTTAGGGGCAGATTCTTTAGACCAAGTAGAGTTGGTGTTGGAATTTGAGACTGCCTTTGAAGCATACGATGTGCACATCGGCGACGAACAAGCAGCTACCCTTCAAACCGTAGAAAGTGTGGTAACCTTCTTGGATCAACAAATCAATAAAAAAACTGTATAGTATAATCCTTTTGTTTCAATAGGTATGTTTGCTTCAAAAGTAGTGGTTACAGGATTGGGTGCACTGACTCCCATTGGTTCGAATGTGCAAACTTATTGGGAAAATCTCCTGTTGGGGAAAAGTGGTGCAGGGTTGATTACCAAATTTGATGCTTCCAAGCACAAAACCAAATTTGCTTGCGAGTTAAAAGACTATGATCCTCAAAATCACTTTGATCCAAAAGAAGCAAGGCGCATGGATCTTTTTACGCAGTATGCTGTGGTAGCCAGTGACGAAGCCATACAAGACGCGGGTATAACAACTACCTCCATCGATAAAACACGGGTAGGCGTCCTATGGGGATCTGGTATAGGCGGTTTGGGCACAACCGAGGCAGTCGTTTTGGAATTTGCCAGGAACAATATGGAGCCCAAAATCAATCCTTTTTTTATTCCTAAAATCATACCCGATATTCCTGCTGGTCATATAGCCATTAAATATGGATTTAAGGGACCTAACTTTGCTACTGTATCTGCTTGTGCTTCTTCCTTGAACGCTTTAATAACGGGTTATCAACTTATTCGTCTAGGAGAAGCAGATGTTGTTGTAGCAGGGGGATCAGAAGCCCCTATCCTACAAGTAGGTATCGGAGGATTCAATGCATTGAAGGCGCTTTCACAGCGCAACGACTCCTATCTGACCGCTTCGCGTCCCTTCGATAAGACCCGAGATGGGTTCGTCATGGGAGAAGGAGCTGGTGTGTTGGTGCTTGAATCCCACGCGCATGCCCAAAAAAGGGGAGCGGCCATCTACGCTGAATTGGTGGGAGTGGGTATGTCTGCAGATGCCCATCACATTACTGCACCTCATTTAGACGGGGTTTCCTTGGCTTTGCAGCGTGCTTTGGACAATGCTCAGCTTACCCCTGATTGTATTGATTACATCAATGCCCATGGCACCAGTACACCGCTGGGAGATATAAACGAGCTTCATGCGATCCAACAGGTGTTTGGTCCCCATGCATACCATGTAAACATTAGTTCCACCAAGTCGATGACCGGGCATTTGCTCGGTGCAGCCGGTGCCATTGAATCCATTGCTACTATATTGGCCTTACGGGATCAGGTTGTCCCACCCACCATGCACCATTCTGTAGTCGATGAGGCAATTGATCCAGGTATCAATTTAACCTTCAATAAGGCGGAACATAGGTCTATTTCTTTTGCACAAAATAATGCATTTGGATTTGGTGGACACAATGCTTCTATTGTTTTTAAGAAATGGGAAGGCTAATTGGATGGATTACCTATTTCTTTCGTAAGAAAGATCCCGCTACCCACCAACTGGTTAGCTTTGTACGGGCTGTTACTGGTATGATTCCGATCAATCTTTCTTTATATAAAATAGCATTGCGACACAGCTCTATAGAAGAAGGCCATACCTCCAACGAACGGCTTGAGTTTTTAGGAGACGTTGTATTGTCTTTGATTGTAGCAGAGTATTTGTTCAAAAAATATCCCTTAAAAGGAGAAGGCTTTCTAACAGATATCCGTTCACGGCTGGTCAACCGAGATTCCTTACACAAATTGGCCCGAAGCATTCACTTAGACAAGGTGTTGCACTACGATCCCCATTTCGTACGCAGAACAGGTAGTAAATCCATTTATGGCAATGCCTTAGAAGCTTTTATTGGAGCTGTCTATTTGGATCATGGGTATGTGCGGTGTAGGAGGTTTATTCTGGATAAGCTCATCAGCCGTTACATCAGTTTAAAAGAACTGGTTGAAAACGATACAAATTTTAAAAGCCAAATCATCCACTGGGCACACAGAAACCAACTTCAAATTGCCTTTCGAATTGTTGGAGAAAAACAGTATGAATACTACAAAGAGTTTACTGCACAGGTACTGCTGGGTGAAGAAAGCATTGGGGAAGGTACCGGAAGAACCAAAAAATGTGCCGAGCAAATGGCTGCACAAGCTGCATTGCAACAAATTGGTTTGGAAAACTTCATGTAACTATACTCTATAGGAATCAAGATACGGGTTCCAAACGCTGGTCCGTACTGCCCACTGCGCCTTTGAAAAAAGGAGTGAATAGAAAGCATGCCCGCCCGGAATCTATGCAAAGATAGCAGGTAGGGATAAAGCAGTTATTGTATTGGTACCTACATCTACAATGCAAAATCTCTCTCCATCATTACTGATGTACTTTACGAGGTTAGATTCGATTGTAACTGGTTGCACCCCTAATAAAGCCACAAGTGAACTTACCCAAAATAAGTACCCACTTTTTTTGTATTGTTCAAATATACTTGACACAATATTAGACCTGTTGCGTAAGTAGCTTATAGTTAGGTAGTAAGGAGAAAAAGGGTTAAAATAGGGGAAAAAGTAAGGTAAAACCCAACCCCCTATGACACTAACCTATAAAAAATTAACGAAACATCCCCATAGCTTACGTCGTTTATTAGGGATCGATAGAGATAAAATGGAACAACTGGTCGTATCCTTGACGCCTCTTTGGGAAG
>DATGWI010000088.1:0-5200 GCA_035299565.1 Amoebophilaceae bacterium
TAAAATTGGGGGTCTCCAGATATCACTTGATCTAAGATCTCCTGTTAGAAGTCTTTATAGGAAGCCATATTTTTAGGTATTTTCCAAATTTTCCATAAACCTATGTATTTATGAGTAAAATGACTTACGCAACAGGTCTACTGTATCTACTGCAAGATGCAGGTTCTCATCTAGTCCGTACTCCTCACGCGCCTTCTTTTCTTTTCCTCTCTTGGCCAAATGCTTTCCACCTCCTTTTTTCAATCAGCGCTTGATTTTTCTATTTTTGTGTATCCAAACAAAGGTACGGAGAAAGAAAGACCGTATTGCAGGGACGCTATCCCGCAACTTCATTTCACTTTAGTACAGGGTGTTTATTGTTTATGCAAACGCGCAAGAGCCCTGATTTTGATTTCTTTCATCATATGCAGAAATCCATTGGCACGTTGAAACCCTACCAGATCTTGAATGCCCACTGTTTCTACAAAATAGAGTTTCGCAGTTGCGATCGTCTGTATGGGTTGTCCAGAAAGTACTTTCACCAGCAGACTCACCAGCCCTTTTGTGATGGCAGTATTGCTATCTGCTTGAAACACCAGTATACCATCTGCTTCTCTGTCTGCCAGCCATACCTGTGACATGCACCCTGGAACCAAGTAGGCATCTGTTTTGTAGGCTGGATCCATTGGAGCCAGCATATGACCCAAATCAATCAGGTATTCAAGCATAGCCTCTCGATCATCGGACAATGTAGCAAAAGCATCTATGATTTCATCCTGTTGATGTTCAATCGTTTTGGTTTGTATTTTCGGCATGTTCCCTAACGCAGGTTTCGTTTTTGGATGAGGTGTTCTAACGTCTCTAAAAAAAAGTCGATTTCCTCAACCGTATTGTATATACCAAAAGAAATGCGGATGACTCCTTCTATGCCCAACCGGTCCATCAGTGGTTGGGTGCAACAGTGCCCGGTGCGTACAGCAATGCCTTTTGCATCCAAAAAAAGTCCCACATCTAAATGGTGCATGCCGGCCACATTGAAGGAGATAATGCCCACCTTGTTGTGGGTTGTCCCAACCAATTGTACGGATGGCATGCGTTTCAGACCAGCCAAGGCGTAACACAGCAATGTTTCTTCGTATGTGGCTAATTTAAGATAACTTATACTTAAAACAAACTTTACTGCTTCTGCAAAGGAAACAATGGCAGACAAAGGGGGGGTTCCTGTTTCAAACTTATAGGGTGGATCTTGGTAGGTGGCTTCTGTGAGGGTCACCCGTTGCACCATGGCCCCTCCTGTTTTGTAGGGGGGCATGGCTTCCAACCATTTTTTTTTGCCATACAGAAATCCCAATCCAGTAAGTCCATACAATTTATGGGCAGAAAAGGCAAAAAAGTCGCAGTCTAAGTCCGCCACATCGACGGGCAAATGGGCTACGGCTTGTGCGCCATCTACCACTACGACAGCGCCTTGCTTGTGCGCTTTTTCTATAATAAGTTTGAGGGGATTGATGCTGCCCAGCGTATTGGATACATAACTTACCGCAACTATTTTTGTTCGTTGGGTGATCCATTCATCTAACCGCGTGGTATCAAGTTGTCCCGTATCGTCTATGGGTATGGCTTTTAGAACAGCTTGTTTGCGCTTGCAAATCCGTTGCCAGGGCACCAGATTGGCATGGTGTTCCATCTCAGACACGACTACTTCGTCGCCTGGCTGTAGTGCCATTGCTCCGTAGGTTTCGGCTACTAAGTTAAGGCTTTCGGTGGTTCCGGAAGTGAAAACAATACTTTCCACATCGGGCGCACCAAGTAATGTTTGTACAGAACGACGGGTTTCTTCCAGAGCCAACGTCGAACGCGTAGCTAGCGCGTGTATGCCTCTGTGGATGTTGGCGTTGTCTTGTTCGTAGAAATGTTGCGCACTGCGCAACACAGAAAGGGGCTTTTGTGTAGTAGCGGCGTTGTCAAAATAGACCAATGGGTTGCCGTATACGTTTTGGTGCAACGCTGGGAACAAGCTTCTTATTTGTTCTATGTCGAAAGAATGGGCAGCAGTGAACATGATGTAAAAGTTTACGGTAGTTTGTTTGAATGAAGATACGGAAAAACACCGATGCGGGCATCCTTAGACATTTTTCTCCTCCTCCACCAGTTTAATTTTTGGGATTGCTAATCAAAAAATAGATTTTCTAAAAGAAAAAAGTGCTAAAGTAATTTCAACCATGCGTTTAGACTTAGAATAGCCCTTGGTTTTTCGTCTAAAACGGCATAAATAGTGACGAAAAGTAGCATGCATACTTTCAATAGCTTGAGTATATTGCTTGCCAACGACATGCTTACGTTTGGGTAAAATGCCTCGATAAGCTGACCATTTGTCTGTAAAAACAGTTCTAGGACGCAAGTTTTTTATCAAAGACCAGAGGCTTCTGGCTGCTTCTTGAGTTCGTTTACCACAAAAAAATGGCAAGTATTTGTTTTGTTTTGCTGCATATAGCAACCCATATCCATAGCTTATTTCGTTTTTTTTAACGTAATGCCAAAACTCATCCAGTTGAATTTGTGCAACCGACTTAAGGTCTGTGTGTCGCCACAAAGCGCCTGTTTCAAAAAGTTTTTCTCCCATTGAACGGATCCATTTTAACACCGTTACATTACTGACTCCTAAAATACGTCCTATAGACCTAAAGCCAAGTCCTTCAAGATGGCGTTTTAATGCTTCAAATCTTTTCTCTGCGCTATAAGCCCTCCCTTTTCCTAGCGTCCAATTACGGTTGCAATCTTTGCAGTTATAGCGATGAAAACCAACTGTATATCCATTTTTTCGACAGTTCATTCCTTGACAATATTTACATTCCATTGCCTCAATGGCTTGCAAGGCTTTTTTAATATTCCCTATTAACTTGTCCTCGCCATCTAAATTGCATTCTTTCCGCCATTCTGGATTGGGTTCATAATAATTTAAATCCAAGGATAAATCATCAAGAATTTCATATAAGCTTTCTTCGGATATAGTGGGCTTAGATTCCAAAATCAAATGTTGAAATTTAGAAATGATTTTATATCGTTTATTTTCAGCAACTTCTAAAATCGTTGAAAGTATTTTTTTGCTTCTTGTAATGTCATAAATAGGTAATCTAATCCATTGGAATATACCGTTTAGGCAAATTGCCAGGCCTTGTAAAAAAACTCATTTAGAACGCAATCTTTTTGGGTATGATCTAGGCTGTCGTATGGTTTGCTTTGGTCGTCGGTAAGGTGAAGCGGTTTATGGGCTAACCCATCCTTTTTATCCGTGTCGATCCGCCGTTACAGGCTTACTACGCACCTGCATGTGGATCCCCCAATCGGGCATCTGGAGTGGTTTTTGAAATCCATGGATTTCTATCTAAATTAGAAGACGGTACAACAGGCGCTCAACGCTTCACCGTCTGAACAAAAGTGAAACTCTTTACTCAAATCCACCATGTCCGAAAAGCCACTGATTTCCTTTGATTACGCCATCAAATACCTCCTAAAAAACAAAGGAGACTACGACATTATCGAACACTTCATCTCGGCTGTATTGGCGGTTCAGGGGTACAAACCGGTCAAGATCAATGCCCTGCTCGATGGCGAGAGCACCAAAGAAAGCAAAGCGCTCAAGCACTCCATAGCCGACTTGGTCGTGGAAGACGTAGACGGCAACAAATACATTGTCGAAATCGAACGGGCCTTTACCCCCAACTTCATGCACAAAGCCTGTTTCAATAGCTCCAGACTTATTGTAGACAGCATTTCCGGCAATCAAGACTATACCACCATCAAGAAGGTCTTTCACATTAGCCTGCTCTATTTTTACACGAAAAACATGGAAAAGCCCATGTACCATGGCCAGACCATTATTCACGAGATCGATACCGCCCATCCCATAGACATGCGCATTGCCAATCAAGGGTTGGTCGTCTACGAACACCACAATGTGTTTCCGGAATACTTTTTTATTTCCGTACCGCTCTTTAACGATGTGGTCACTAGCGAACTGACCGAATGGCTCTACGTCATGAAGCATTCCGATATACGGGAGGACTTTAAGTCGCCCTATATGAAAAAGGTGGCCGAGCGTTTAAGTATCCTTAAGATGGATACAGCAGAACGCAACGCCTATTTTCATTACCTCAAAGAAGCAGTCCAAGCCCAAGATACCCTTACTTCTGCTAAGCTAGAGGGGGAACAAATCGGCATCGAAAAGGGCGAAAAAATTGGTATCGAAAAAGGCGAAAAAATTGGTATCGAAAAAGGGAAAGTTGAAGGAGAAAAAATCGGTATCGAAAAGGGCGAAAAAATTGGTATCGAAAAAGAGAAAATGCAGATTGCTCAAAACATGCTGCAACTAGGTCTTCCCTTGGACACCATTGCTGCAGTTACCGGTTTATCGGTACAAGTTATTCAGAGCTTGCCAGGGGAGAGTGCTCTTAGCTAGTTTCATCATAGAATAACAAAACAACCCAGCTGCTATGCATCTATGCCCAGCAGCTGGGGAAGCATCCGCACAGTTCGTATACCTAGGGTACTTTCTTTGTTTATCCTTGCTCATCCCCTGCCATACGCTAGGTGCATCGCTGCAGGCATTATGTAGACAGGGAAGGTTTCTGGTAGATTGGGTGGATTAGATTATGACTAGGGATTGCTAGTAATTAGTAGATATCTTCTTATATTTCTGTTTTAATTCAAACAGAGAAAATGAGATGGAATGTAAATATTGTCAAGGAATGAACTGTCGCAAAAATTTATATAAAGTTGGTTTTCAGCGTTATAACTGCGAAGATTGCAACCGTAATTGGACGCTAGGCAAAGGGAGGGATTATAGCGCATAGAAAAGATTTGAAGCATTAAAACGCCATCTTGAAGGACTTGGCTTTAGGTCTATAGGACGTATTTTAAGAGTCAGTAATGTAACGGTGTTAAAATGGATCCGTTCAATGGGAGAAAAACTTTTTGAAACAGGCGCTTTGTGGCGACATACAGACCTTAAGTCGGTTGCACAAATTCAACTAGATGAGTTTTGGCACTACGTTAAAAAAACGAAATAAGCTATGGATATGGGTTGCTATATGCAGAAAAACAAAACAAATACTTGCCATTTTTTGTGGTAAACGAACTAAAGAAGCAGCCAGAAGCATCTGGTCTTTGATAAAAACTTGCGTCCTAGAACTGTTTTTACAGACAAATGGTCAGCTTATCG
>DATGWI010000089.1:0-1948 GCA_035299565.1 Amoebophilaceae bacterium
CCTCTTCCCATTCCGAACAGAGCAGTTAAGCCCAGCAGCACCAATGGTACTTCGGTAAAACGCGGGAGAGTAGGTAGTCGCCATTTTTTATAAAGCTTCAGCTATTGAAAAAAATAGCTGAAGCTTTTTTTTTATGCAATATTCAAATGTCAAGTGTCAAGCATAGGAACTGTGTCAAGATACTTAGGGAACGTTTCCCAAGATACGGGAGGTTTATTTGATTGGTTAATTTTCCTGAAAGCTTCTGTAATGGAGTCTTTATTATCAGTTACGAGAGAAGAATATTCAGGTCGATTTGTGACGTCCTGTTTGAAAGTGTAAGGCTTATCTCTTGATATGTATTTTAGCTCATTCATTTCCAGGTAGGTATTATCTAATTGACTAGCTTGCCGTTTTGTACGCATTTCATCCCACTTTGTGATATTTATTTCTGAAAGAAAACAAAAACACATCATGTCTTTTTCTGTCCCCTTTGCAGCACGTATTTGAACAAGACTCTTTTGAAAAGCATCAAACATTAAGTGAATGCCAAGCGCTTTGCGTGTTGCGTCATAAAGTGCCCCCACAAGTCTTTCTTTTTTATCTATGGTTGGTTGATCAGGAATACATCCTCTTACAAAGGTGAATTGTTGCATTGGTATTCCACGTATTGTTACAGTTGGGAGTAGAATTTTCCCAAGTAAGATACATTCCTTTTGTTTTGCTGTCTTTGCTGTCTTTGCTGTCTTTGCTAAAACAACCAAAGAGACTTGATTGCCATATTCGTTAAAATTCAGCCCTAGCTTCTTGAGTTCTTGCTCGTTTTCTATAAACGCTTTAATAAATGCTTCCCGTGCTTGTTCGTTAGTTGTAACAGCATGATTTGCTTCAGGAGACGGGTTGTTGGATTTTTTTTCCGTATTTACTTCATCATCATTTACTTCATCATCATTTTTCAGTGGAGATGGGAGACGGTCGTTTGATTCACCAAGGGTGAATGCGGATTGCATGTCTGTAGGTGGTATGGTTGATCGTGGAGAGACACTTTGTGTAAGAGCACTTTTTGGTTTGGAACTACCAACAGCAGCAGCAACTGGGACCGATGCGACAGAAGGTATGGTATCGGATTTACCTTCGCTATTGGAAGCCATACGTGGCGTTTTGGCTGAAGACGCCACAGTATTCTTGCTCTTGTTAGGTTCGCCTGGCGGTAAGCTTGCTTTTTCTTTAAAGAAAATTGTTTCTGGCTTTATTCTGATGCAGCCAACCGCACTTGCCGTAAAATATAACGTCACAACAAGGATACCTTTGGTGAATGATGACATAGGAAACATTTCGGTTAGTTCTTTTAATGGCACACCTTCAGACAGAGTCCTTTGAAGATGTTTTATGGTATAGGGTAACAAATACTATGGTACTTGCTACTGTTGATCCTTTTTGACATGGTCATGATCCTAGTATTTTGTTCCTCTTTATAAGTGCATCAGAAGAATAGACTCGATCAAATTCAAGTTGCGGGTTCCCATCGTATTGGAAAACGCGCCTTCTTTGCCTTTCCCCTCTTTGTCACATGCTTTCCACCTCCTTTTTTCAATCAGCGCTAGATTTTATATCTGAAACATGTATTATTTTTACAAATAGGAAGTAAAACTAGGAGGGTTACTTGAATTGATTTTGAATGAAATAGTCGTAAAAAGCATAAGTACCCCCCTTTGTTTGAATTTGCTTTGAACAAATTGCTGAATGTGCTACTAATAACTACTATTAGCATCATTGTACCATAAGATATAACATAAAAGAAATTTAACTATGAAAAAAATAATAGGAATATACTCGATCGGAATCAAGATGCCGAATTCGTTATGCGATCTTGCACCTAGTTCACCTGCCCTCGCCGCACTCCTTTTTTCAAAGGCGCAGTTGGCAGTACGGACCAGCGTTTGGAACCCGTATCTTGATTTCTATAGAG
>DATGWI010000090.1:0-7680 GCA_035299565.1 Amoebophilaceae bacterium
CCCCTACCAGGCCGTAGAAAAATGGTACAAAATAAATCCTAACTTATTTAAAGAAACACCTAGTCAATTTCAGGAAAAAGTACTAAATTTAATTCCCAAGAAGCAAGCTAGGATAAAGGAACAACCTGGTGAAACTTGACAGTTATGCATATGAAAACAGTGCAGGCGTTACTTTCGACTGTCGCATCCAGCTTATTCATGGGACACCAAACGCACATAGACACACAAAAAGAACGCTGTTATCGGAAGCAAGCCAATCGAAAAAAGGCCAAAAAGACCATATTGTAGAGACGCTACCTCACATCTTCCTTTCACTTTAGTATACAGGCTGGATTTTAAGATCCACCTGTTTTACCTTGTTGCAATAGAAACAACTTTTGATACGTTCCTCCCTTGTGCAGCAATTCCTGGTGCGTACCTTGTGCTACTAACTTTCCCTCTTCCAATACAATGATTTTATCTGCTTGTACACAATTGCTTAAGCTGTGCGTCACCACGACAGAAGTCTTTTGCTCTACCAACGACTGCAACCGTTCGTGTACGTTTCTTTCAGAAACAGCGTCCAATGCAGAGGTAGCTTCATCCAAGAGCAAGATAGATGGATTGCCCAATAGCGCCCTAGTAATACAAATGCGTTGTTTTTGACCCCCTGAAAGCACGTCGCCATGGGTTCCAATAATGGTATCATATCCCTGAGGAAGCGCTAGAATAAACTCGTGGGCAAATGCTACTTGAGCTGCTTCTATCACATCGCTTAGTGTAAATCCTGTTCTATTAAATGTGATGTTGTGCAAGACAGTATCGTGAAACAGACAGGTTTCTTGGGTGACGATACCCATGATCCGGTGCAGATCATCCTGTTTTAGCTGAGGCAGCGGTATGCCATCTAGTGTGATGGTGCCACTGGTGGGTTGATACAACCCTGCTAAGAGTGCCAAAAGGGTAGATTTGCCGGATCCAGAAGCACCTACAATCGCAACGGTTTCTCCTTTCTGTATGGTAAAACTGATGTCGTGCAATACGGTAGTGGAAGGTTGATAGGCAAAAGAGACTTGTTTAAAGGCAATTTCATGTTCCAACGCAGCGATTGGCACATTCCCATCGGCTCTGGAATCTAGAGAGGTATCGTCTAACAAATCAAAAATACGTTTCCCAGCAGCAATGCCTCTTTGAATACAACCAATGGACCTAGAAATCATCTTAATGGGTATCAGTGACTGGACACAGATAATAACATACACAATAAACACACTAGGGGGAAGCATACCATGATTCAACAAAACCAAACTGCCTCCATATGCAGTTATAATAGAAACAGCTACCACGCTCAAGGATTCCGATACCGGTGCTGTCATGGATGCCTTATACGCAACAGCCTTATTGGTACGTGCATACGTATGACTTTCTTGTTGGAATTTTTCTATAACATACTTCTGTGCACCAAATAATTTTATGATTCGAATGCCGGTCAATACTTCTTCCATAAGGTTCAGCAGGTTTCCCAATGAATGTTGGGTTTCGTCAGCCCATTTCTGCAACCGCTTGACGATCATAGAGAGGACACTTCCTACAATGGGGAGAAATACAAATGCAAAAAGGGTAAGCTTGAAAGACATGTAAAACAGTACGCTTATATAACAAAAAAGCTGTGTGGGCTCTTTTAAAAATACCCGGAGCGTATCGGATACAGCATATTCAATCTCTTGCACATCTGTTGTAATACGCGCCATAAGGTCTCCTTTTTTCTTATCTGTAAAGTATCCCAAGGGGCATTGCAGCATTTTTCTAAAAAGAGCCAGCCGCAAGTTATATACCACATTGATGCGCACTTTTGCCATGGTAATACCTGCCAGATACCTAAAAAAGTTGCTCATAAAAGTAGTCAGTGCGAACAAGCAGGAGAGGATCAGTAGTACACCTATTTTACCGTAACGGAACAGCAGTTGTACAAAACAATAATGAAACAATTCAGCAGCATAATCCAAGCCTATGTGCCATTTTGGTATGGTTTGTTGGGTTGCGATGAGTCGATTCAATTCTTCTTGGTTGAACAACACTTTGAGTAAGGGTATAACCAACCCGTACGCAGCCAATCCAAAGCAAGTAGCAAAAAGTGTGCTTAGAAAATAATACAAAGACAATTTCTTTAACGATCCTGCGTAAACTATGATCCTGGAATAAACGTTCATGAAAATATAGGGGCTATTAGAGCGTATTCTGAAAGCGTTCTATTTTACACCTTGTTGTGGGTCCGCTGCATCCACAAAAAGCTCACTGGCTATCTTATCAGCCACTAATTTACCACTATTTGTTAGCAATAGCTTGTTTTGGTCCAAATAAGCGAACCCTGCCGAAAGGATTTGGTCAATATAGTCTTTGTGCATCGCCATAAGGTTGACAGCATAGGTATGGTATAGCCAATCAAAGTCACATCCCCAGCAGGTTCGTATACTGGTCATGATGTACTCATTGATGTGGTTTGCTACCGTTAACAACTCTTCTGTACACGGTACAATATCATTTTGAATGGATTTTACGTACAAGGCATTGTTGGCAACATTCCAATGCCTGTGTGTGCCATTATACGAATGTGCACCCGGCCCTATACCCAAATAGGGACCTTTTTTCCAATAGTGCTTGTTGTGCTCCGAAAACCGACCAGGTTGGCAGAAATTGGCTATTTCATAATGTATGTACCCTTTTTGCATCAAGGTTTCCAGACATTGTTCAAACTGTTCGGCAGAAACTTCTTCTTCTGTTTCAATGAGTTTACCTTGTTTGTGCCAATGCCCAAAGGCTGTTTTGTCTTCAATGGTTAAACAGTAGGCAGAAATATGTTCCGGAGCAAGCGCAACTGCTTTGTCCAAATCGGCTTGCCAATCCGACGCAGTGGTAGAAGGAATTGCATACATAAGGTCTAGGTTTAGATTGTCGAATGCAGCCACACGTGCCCACTCAATGGCCTTTTGGGCTTCGAAGCCAGTATGCGCACGATGCATAAAATGCAAGACACGATCGTTAAACGATTGAATACCAATACTAAGTCTATTGATTCCCATACTACGCCAGCCCTTTAGCTTCTCCAGGGTAACATCATCCGGGTTGGCTTCTAGGGTTATCTCTGCCCCTACGGCTACCGGAAAATAGGTAAAAATGGCGTGCAACAACTGTTCCATTTCCAGTAAAGTAGCCAACGAGGGCGTTCCCCCTCCAATATAGATGGTAGCAACTGGCATAGAAGCAAAATAGGATTTTCTCAGGAAAAGCTCTTTTTGTATGCTCCCAAGTACAACTGCTTTGAATGGAAGATGTGTACTAAAATGAAAATTACAATAATGACAAGCTTGTTTGCAAAATGGAATATGTATGTAAAGTCCTGCACGTTTTTTTTCTACTTCCGGGTTGAATAGCATGTTATTTGGATAAAAAACGCAACTGTTGTAACTTGGTTAGAAGTTAAAATGCTAGGCTAGGTAAAGCACACCATGCTGATGCGCCATCAATATACAAATAAAGAAGTTTAAAAGATCGAAACAGTGGCCAATATGACGGATAGATCAAGAAGCATCCTGCCTATATCTATGCTCAATCAGAATAAAGACAGCGGATTGTAAGGCTTGCCAAAGCGCAAAATAAATTCAGCATCAAAGATTTAATTCGGTTCTTTGATTCTTCACTTTTATTCCTATAAGCCTATATATACTCTATCTACTTCAAGATGCGGGTTCCTATCTATTACATACTGAAAACCAAGTCTTTGAAAAAGAAATGCATAAAAATGCAGGCAAATAGGAAAAGGGGGGGATCAGCCCTTGATTTTTGATGTTTTCGTCTCAAGTCAAGAGTAGGAAGAAAGGAGGCCGTGTCATAGGGGAACAAGCCTGTATCTGTATTCCGGTCGAGTGTTATGCCTACTTTAGTCTACCCATTAAATATATAAATAAATTGATAACCAATTAATTTGATCAATTACCCTATGTACCAGACCATACAAAAACGGTTTATTTTATGGTATCTTTTTATGAGTATGGTGGGATATGCTGCAGAAGCTGTCAAAACGCCTACACCACAACCAGCAACCAAACCAAAAGAACAGATCATCCCGGCAAAGCCTATACAATGCATCGTGCATCCCATACCAGTTAATCTGACTCCTAATCAAAACGCTCCTTTGAAGGTCATTTACATGACTTCTTGGGTAGCTTCGTCCAAGAAACGACGCGAGGAAATAGTAAGCTTTGTAAAGAAAAGTGAAGTCAATGCCATCGTTATAGATGTAAAGGACTATTCAGGCCATGTATCGTTTGCAACTGACGACCCTATCATTGAGCAGGTACGCACGGAGTCAGCACGATGCAAGGATTTGCAATGCTTTATTGGTCAACTGCATGCAAATGGCATTTATGTCATTGCACGTATTGCCGTTTTTCAGGATCCTGCATACGCAAAGAAATACCCAACAGAAGCCATTCAACATAAAAAGGGGGATATTTGGGTGGATTTCCGTGGCCTTCCTTACATCGATCCTGCTTCCGAAAAATTTTGGGGCTATATCGTTCAGCTTTCAAAAGCTTGTAAAGCAATTGGTTTTGATGAGGTCAATTTTGATTACATTCGGTTTCCTACAGATGGGAAATTGAGAGAGATGGTATTTCCATACGCTGCATCCAAAATGAAGGCATTCCCAGAGAAGCAAGTAGTACGCTTTGTTCGTGCAACTGGCGATGCCAACCACCAGGATGCAGAAGCAACGATTCCGGCACAAAAGGAGGACTTTCGGGTAGAAATTTCGCCTAAAGTACAAATCTTAAATGCTTTTTACCAACACCTCTATCAGAAAGTACGCAAAGAGATGGATATACCCATTTCGGCTGATCTGTTTGGATTGGTATTAACAGCAAGGTCAGATTTAAACATTGGACAAGTATTGGAAATGACTGCCCCCTATTTCGATTACATTGGTCCGATGATCTATCCTTCGCATTATTCCAAAGGATTTAAGAATATTGCTCAACCAGCCACACGTCCTTATGAGGTTGTATTACACGTGTTGCAAGAAGGTGTACGTCGACTAAAAGCCATCGGACAATCGCCACATAAACTACGTCCTTGGTTGCAAGATTTTCACTTAGGTGCTCGATATGATGCAGCCAAATTGCATGCACAAAAAAAGGGGGTACGGGATGCTGGTTTGGATAGTTGGTTTATCTGGAATCCAAGCAACCGCTATGCACTTGAAAAATATGTACCAGAAGCATCCGCACCGTAAAAATTTTCTACTTGTTTTGTCTGGAATATACTTAATCCGAATGAAGATGCGAGATGGAAGATCTGTCATAAATGGTTGATTATGAATTTAATTTATTCTTTTTATAAGAACTAAAATCCAGCAACTTGATTCCGATTGGGTCTGGCTTACCCTGGGTTATCCAGAAGCGCTTATACTATCCTCTGTATCGCATATAAAACGACCTGCTTTGACCACGAATTGCTGTATTCCTCCCTGCACTGCTTCAAGGTCACGGTCAACATCTTCTCTCGTATAGATGCGTAAGGCACACGAATCGATGTTCCGATGGTTTGGATTTCTTTTGGCTCTATACTTGGTTGCATCAAACACAAAATTCAGTCCCATACAAACAATCTTTTGGCTGCTATAGTATGTATCCAGATAGCCGGTATCGTGTATTTGTGCCAAGGCTTCATGCGCACATCCATTCATTTTCAGTGCTAAAATGTATGTAACGGGGTTGTCACCCGAACGATCATCTATGACCAGGTCCATGCGACCCAATCCACTATACTCTTCTCTACGGACCCTTATGTACGTGCCGTAACTGCAAAAGGCCCCCTGTAAAAAGGAATGCAACAACCCTTGAAAGCTTTTCTCCCGTTTCTGAATAAACTCATAACTAGAGCTGGCAAAGCAAGCTTTCTTAACAATGGTTAGAAAACGCATCCAATCTTCTTGATCCAGTGATTCTTTTAATGCATGGCTGTATCTTTTGCCTGCCTCTTTTTCCTGATCGTTGGCAATTTCTTCCAAGTTTTCGGCTAAAGATTCTCTGACTTCAGCATTTGGAAATTTGAGTAGGTATTTTTTTTCGGATGGATCGTAGCGGTCTATCGTTAAGTAACCCGTTTGGTACATCAAGGGAATCAAATCCAGTTGCCGATTGTTCTTAGTGGCCAGTAAAGTATCTTTGGTAGCATCAAAACACCCTGATTCCCAGTCTATATCAAATCTATCAAGTTCTTGTTTCATTTGATTCACCAAGGCACTGGGGTCCCCTGTGCGGTACCAATACCCTTCCAAACTACCTTCTTTAAAGAAAGACAATAAAGAAGAGGGATTGTATACAGCGGGACCATTATAAGCAAACCGATACCCATTGTAATAGTTCTTTAATTTGGTCAAGATTTCTTCTTTGGTATGGCTTTCTCCTGACTTTTTTGTTAGTTTATCCGCTGCATAATCCAATCTATCCTTAAAAATAGTGCTGATATTTTCCTCTTTATATCCTACAATATCTGCAAATGCTTCATCCATAGAGATGTCGTCCAGTGCATTGGCTCCGGAACACAAATCAGACAAACTAAACTTGGTGACCCCCGTTACGAATATAATCTGGCAGTCTTTGGAACACGCTTTTACCTCTTCTAAAAAACCCTTAATGATGGATTGATTTTGAACATACAATGAATCCTTCGCATCATCCCACTGCAATTTTACCAACGGAGCATCATATGCATCGATTAAAATGACTACTTTGGGCTCATAGCCATTCCCTAGGGATTGTAATGCGTTACATAAATTCTCAAAAGCATCTTTAACTGTAGGGGTTTCTATGGATAGGGCATACTGCGTAGCATTTCTAGATAAGGCCCGTTTCAGGGAGTCTTTGAGTATGTCCGGCGTTTCATTGCTTAGTTTAGAAAAATCCAATCGAATCACAGGATACTGCTTCCAGTCATAGGCCTTCTCTTGTTCTTTTTCATTCTCTGGGTTGAGCTTAATCTTTTCTTTACCGATGCAACAATCTTGAAACAAATAGGCATACGCTTCGCCTTGACAGATCTTATCCAGGGTATCTATAAACAATGATTTGCCAAACCTTCTAGGACGAATCAGAAACGTATGGATCCCTTTTTTGAGCAAACGCCAGGCATGGATGGTTTTATCTTCATAGTACCCTGAAGTGATGACATCTTCTATATTTGTTTTTGTAATAGGCAAAATACCAGTATACGTCAATGGATGCCGCTGACTGGTGGAGCGTAATAGAGACGCGTCTTGTTGTTGTTTGTCTTCCATCGTGTTGATTTCTTTTTATGGTTGACAGGAACTTTCAGTAGCAGTATATGTCAAGTTTCACCAGGTTGTTCCTTTATCCTAACTTGCTTCTTGGGAATTAAATTTAGTACTTTTTCCTGAAATTGACTAGGTGTCAAGTTTCACCAGGTTGTTCCTTTATCCTAGCTTGCTTCTTGGGAATTAAATTTAGTACTTTTTCCTGAAATTGACTAGGTGTTTCTTTAAATAGACCTGTTGCGTAAGTCCGATGTGTAGCAAATGATTCAGTAAGTATAAGCGGTTCTAGGTTTTTTTCTATGTTTTATGCCACCCTTTCCCTGAGTGGAACAGCATGATTAAGGTTCACTAGCCCAGTCACGATGCTA
>DATGWI010000091.1:0-1539 GCA_035299565.1 Amoebophilaceae bacterium
GGGTTCTGGACTGCCGAAACATTCATTATCAATACTGTTAAAAGGTATCATCCTCGTATTATGTATCAGTTGAAAGATGATGAAGGGGAAATTATCAAAGGTCTGTTCTATGAAGAAGAACTTCAAGCTGTACGTTCGGGATCTGAGAGATTTACACGAGTAAAAAAGATTATCAGGAAAAGGTTTATCAAAGGAAAACTTTGGTACCTGGTGCAATGGGAAGGTGAACCTGATTCAATGAAGCGGTGGGTCCAGGCCGACTCATTATACAGTGAATAAAAAAACCATCAGTAGCAGAAGCTTCTTGTTTATATAACCCTATGCAAATCATCAGCATCATCATCTTTACCTAACAATACTGAAGGTAAGTGCCTCTGAATGACAATGATGATCGAACTGTATATAAAGCAAGGTTTTTCACTCACATTTTGTCAGAGTTCGATTTGCTGGAGTACAAAAAACTTCAAATATTTTACAGTGTACTTCATCGTCAAAAAGTTCCAAGTGCAAGCATCATCAAAAAAATGAGTTCTCAACAAGCTGTCGAGGGTGAGTGTGAGTGTGTGTGTGTGTGTTTGTGTGTATGTTTTTGTGTGAAAGTGTTTTCCTTATATTCTTTTCTTTGTACTTTTAACAGTGTTGGACGTGTCCATGTCTGCGGTTACGGAAACGGTGTTGACTGAAGGGGAGAGCAAGGCTCTGGAAGAGCACAAGCAGGAGATGGAGGACGATCTGACCAATTCGATCCCTGATGTTGCTGATGCTGCTGTTGCTGCTGACTTGGATCAAGAAGAGGAAAAAAACAACCTGGTGGCTGTCAAACGGGATGCCCAGGAAATGGATCCAATGACAACGGAGGACAGCAGTGACGATATTCTCGGACGGTACCCCATCAAA
The DNA here is from genome assembly GCA_035299565.1 of Amoebophilaceae bacterium. Classification (GTDB taxonomy): domain Bacteria; phylum Bacteroidota; class Bacteroidia; order Cytophagales; family Amoebophilaceae; genus Cardinium. The sequence continues at coordinate 898 of DATGWI010000091.1, forward strand.
AAAATGAAGTACGAAGCTACTCGTGACATTTCTGCTCCTCTGTTTGAAAAAATTAGAAAGGGGATTTATTTCAATTGTTGTCCGTGTGATCGTCTTCTCAATTTTCCGTTTTTTGAGCGTGTGGGTTGCATTTGTAGGTTACTTATGTATGGAGTTGAGGGTTATCCTAATCTTCGATACTTTAAAGGTTGTCAAGTTCTGTTCAATCACCATCGTGCCAACCCGAAAACCATATGGGAGAAGGCCGAGTGAGAGGGTGTGATGAGCAAGAATCAAGAATTGCAGATTGTATATTCATGAATTGTGCTGTTGATGAAAACTGTCCTCATTTTTATTAATCACTTGTTGAATAAGAAAATATACATTATGCATTATGTACCCACACGTTTTCGAAAGAAGCCTTTGAACCATTTTTTCATTATATCGGATTCCTTTCTGCTCCAATAGATGCAATCACTCCACCGAAGTCATACTGGCCTACAAAAGAATTACAAGTAAGGCGATCCGACCCCAACGATCCACTCCAGGCTCAGCAGGTTTTGACCTCTATGCAGCTCACCAGCAGACGGTACCGGCAAAAGGAAAAGCATTAATCAAGACAGATCTTCAACTCTTGATTCCTGAGGGGTGTTATGCACGAAT
>DATGWI010000092.1:0-28359 GCA_035299565.1 Amoebophilaceae bacterium
TAGACCTGTTGCGTAAGTCATTTTACTCATACATACATAGGTTTATGGAAAATTTGGAAAATACCTGAAAATATGGCTTCCTATAAAGACGTCTAACAGGAGATCTTAGATCCAGTGATATCTGGAGACCCCCAATTTTAACATCGACTATTTTTTAGGACTTACGCAACAGCTCTACTAAAGAAACTAAAGAAACTAAAGAAACTAAAGAAACTATTTTTTTTGAATGAAATCATTCTTATTTTTACAAGGAGATAGGTGCTTGGAACCATGTACATACCAAGCTATTGGAATGAAAACGTGTTCGGAATTAGGAGCAAAAAACGCAAAAATATAAAAGAAAGATAGTATCATGCAGACAAATAAAAGCTACAAGGTAGGATTATTGGCTTTATGTGCTTTTGCTATCTTGTATTATGGCTTTTTATTCTTAAAGGGGCACAACATATTTTCAAAACACAACCAGTATCGTATCTCTTATCCTGTGAACAAAAATTTAACAGTGTCTGCTCCTGTGAAATTAAAAGGACATGTAGTAGGCATAGTCACAAAGATAGAAATTGTCCCCCAAAAAAATTACAGTACACTTGTGACCATTGAGCTGGATAAAAAATTTCCTTTGACCACAAACAGCAAAGTCATGCTGAACAATGCAGGCGTGATGGAAGGAAATGTCTTAGAGATCGAACTCCACGAGGGCAAACCATTGCCCACAAATAGCGTTGTTGTTGGTCAGGTCCATCCAGGTTTTAACGAAGTAGACATTCAAGCAATGACCTCCCAAGTATCCATTATAACGGGCAATCTCATCAAAATTACTGAAGGGATTAATGCTATTCTAGGCAATCTAGAAAAATCCAGTCATACATTCACCCATGCAGTTGATAAAGTTCAATCCAATGTACAGACCATCGTTAAAAATATTGAAACAATTTCTATTCCCTTGGCTGACCCCAAAACAGGGATTCCTGCTATTGTACCGGCCATACATAAAACGATTATAAAAATTGAATCTATGCCCTTTGAGGAGGTTTCATGTAGCATGAGCCGTATTTTGCAACATGCAGAAGAAATGGTGCAGGCTGTGTCCAGCAAACAAGGCACATTGGGGCTGTTGATACGGGATGCATCTCTATATAGTAACTTGAATAGAGGAGTGAATCAGTTAAATACATTGTTATTTGATGTGCGCAAAAGGCCCCTTCGATACGTGCATTTTTCTTTGTTTGGCCCTAAGAATGAAAAGGTCAAATTCTTAAGCACACACAACGAACCTTCTCCTTGCAAGGAAACATAGGATTCCCTAAATTTGCATGGAGCCATGGCAAACGATTGCAGCCCATGGTCTTGATTGTGTTTGTTCTTTTATGGCTTGAATGAAGCTAGTAGACCCTGAATCGAATCATCTTGCTTTTCTCTATCTATTGCACTAGATTGTTAGGGAGAATAGCAATGTATGTATTAAAGTGAAATGAAGATGCGGGATTTCTCCCCTACAACGGTTCCTTTTTTCTTTGTACTTTTGTTTGGATACGCAAAAATACGAAAATCAAGCGCTGATTGAAAAAAGGGGGTGGAAAGCGATGGTCCGCTTTCTATGCACTCCTTTTTTCAAAGGCGCAAGGGGCAGGCAGTACGGACCAGATGGGAACCCGCAACTTAAAGTAGATACAGTATAGATAGACCAAACCCCGTGTATTCAAAAATAGACCCGTATTATGAACGATTACATAACCAGTTACGAACGCTCTCGTAGAGCTATTGATGGTGGATTGCAACGCTACATGGTTAAAGTATATGGCCATGTTGCTTTCGCCCTATTGATAACTGCCCTAGGGGCTGCTGCAACGTTGTCTTTTGAGCCTTTGTTGCGTTTGCTTTTTCAGTTTGATGCCTTTGGAAACTTGGTAGGCCATACTGGATTTGGCATACTGCTCATGCTTCTACCATTTGTCATTGCTATGTATCTTTCATCAAACATTTTCCGGCTTCCATTTGTACGTTCCCGGCTACTGTTCATCCTGTATGCTGCCTTGACCGGGATTTTATTTGCTTCATTGGGTTTCCATTATACCATTGATTCTTTACACAAAACATTTTTGATAACTGCTATTACTTTTGGTACAATGAGCCTCTATGGTTATGCAACCAACCGTGATTTGACTTCCGTAGGTTCTTTCTGCACCATGGGAATTGGGGGACTTGTCATTAGTTCGGTTCTAAATCTATTTTTTAATAGCCCAGCCGTAGATTTTGTAACTAGTTTTATCGGTGTAATAGTATTTGTAGCGTTTGTGGCATACGATACCCAACAATTGAAGGGATTGTATTATGAAATCCAAGATACTTCCATCGCCGAAAAAGCTGCGCTTATGGGTGCCTTTACATTGTATATCGACTTTTTAAATCTATTTCTCTATCTATTGCGTTTCCTAGGCGAACGCAAAAGAAGGTAGTGTATAGCTATATCCGATGCAAAATGTGGGTTTGCTTTCTATTGCGCAAACTCCGCATCTTGAATTCGATCGAGTGTGTGGTCTATAGCGTGTATGCATAGAAATACAAACAACAAATTACTGCAACGTGCCTACGTATGTCAAATTCTACACGGTAGGCATCTTAAAGCCGTTGCAATTGATGGACCATAGTAGGTTCCATTGCAAGGGTCTCATCTTATAAAAGTGTGCATGATTCATGCCATATCTCCTGGCATGATCGCTTATCTAAAAAGACCTCGTTACCTATTTTTAAAACTGTAAGCGTTACAGGGGGCAAAATAACCCTACAGAAAAAAATAAATCATTGATATGCATGCATACAAATAGCAAGAAGATTTGGGAGCAATGTCTAGCGTATATGCGCAGTCAACTAAATGAACAGACTTATAAAACTTGGTTTACACCTATTATAGCCAAAAGTTTTAAGGATAACGTGTTGACCATTCAAGTGCCCAGTCAATTTTTTTATGAATGGTTGGAAGAACACCATCTCTCTTTGCTCAAACAAGCGGTTCGACAAGTCATAGGTCCACAGGGAAAATTAGAGTATGCTGTTGTTATTGATCAAGGTACGAAAAGCCAAGGTCCTTTTCTGGTTAACCTCCCTACTTATCCGGGCCCCGTACCAAAGGGTATTGCTCCCCCTCAGAAAAATTTTGCCGTCTACAACGATCTCTTTCGTCTAAATCCCAATTACATTTTTGATACCTTGATAGAAGGAGGTTGCAACCAATTGGCAAAATCTGCTGCACAGGCGGTGGCACAGCAGCCAGGAGGTACCGCTTTTAATCCGCTGATGCTCTATGGCGGAGTAGGCCTAGGCAAAACACACCTTTCTCAGGCTATCGGAAACGAAGTAAAGACTTTGTTTCCAGATAAAAAAGTGGCCTATGTGTCTTCTGAAAAATTTACTACGCAATTTATTGACGCACTGCGGGGCAATAACTTACATGCTTTTACAGAACAGTATGTACAGATGGACCTACTGATCTTAGATGATATTCAATTTTTAGCGAATAAGGAAAAAACACAGGAGATTTTTTTTCATATCTTCAATCAACTGCATCAAGCTAAGAAGCAAATCGTCATTACAGGAGATGCTGCTCCACGCAATTTAAAGGGATTGCAAGAGCGCCTGTTGTCTCGGTTTAAATGGGGATTAACAGCAGATCTACAATGCCCTGACTTTGAAACACGGGTTGCCATTATCCATAGTAAGGTAGCTGCCGATGGCATCACCCTCTCTTCAGCAGTAATTGAGTACATTGCAGAACATGTCAATACCAACGTGCGCGAGCTCGAGGGGGTCCTTATTTCCTTGATGGCACATGCTTCATTGGTAAAGAAAGACATTACCATAGAACTTGCTCAACACGTTTTAAAGCACATTGTGCTACCGCCACCTGCTGCAGAAACCACCATTGAATGGGTCCAGCAAGAAGTAGCAGCACATTATAAGCTTTCATTGGATGCAATTAAAAGCAAGTCAAGGAAAAAAGAGATTGTAACTGCTAGGCAAGTAGCCATGCACCTTGTTAAGAAATATACCAAGCATTCTTTAAAGAGCATAGGAGCTTATTTTGGTGGGAGGGACCATACCACTGTCTTACATGCACTCCATACGGTCGATCATCTATTGAATACCGAACCAACCTATGCGCAACAATACGAAGTGGTTGAAACTAAAGTTCAGGTGTTTACCGGACTGCAATAAAAAAGCTTGGACATTGTTGCGGTTGCTGAACAGCTGTTTCAAAGTACTGCGGATCCACTGGATGATAGGGATTTTGACAATCAAACACTTTCTATGTCAGTAGTACGACGAAGCATCTGCCAAAGTATGTCTTTTAACGGTACAATACCTTCTGTTGTATGAGCTGAAATGCAGTGATACTGTATTCCTTCTGGAACTGTTTGCAAAAGTGCTGCGCGGCTTTTTTGATCCAATAAGTCTATTTTTGACACAACAAGCAGTCGTGGTTTTTCCAGTAAGCGCGGATCATGTTCTGCTATTTCTTTGAGCAAAAGTGCATAGCTTTGCGCTATATTGGTTGTTTCTGCACCCACTAGAAACATGAGAACAGCATTCCGCTCAATGTGCCGTAAAAAACGGGTTCCTAACCCTTTTCCAACAGCTGCACCTTCTATGATGCCTGGAATATCGGCCATTACAAACGACTGATCTTCTCGATAAGATACAACCCCTAAATTGGGTGTTAAGGTGGTAAAAGGGTAACTATCAATACGGGGCTTAGCGGCAGAGACTACAGAAAGCAAGGTCGATTTACCTGCATTGGGTAAACCTACTAACCCCACATCTGCCAACAATTTTAGTTCCAATACCATCCAATCTTCCATTCCAGGTTCTCCTGGATAAGCAATACGAGGTGCTTGATGTGTAGCCGTTTTGAAATGAAGGTTGCCCCATCCTCCTTTTCCTCCTTGCATCAAGGTATACTTTTTTTTATGTTCTAGCACTTCTACCAAGACATTTGACCCATCTGCTCGCTTGGCAATAGTGCCCAAGGGAACGTCTAAGATCACGTCTGCTCCACTGGCCCCTGTTTTGTGCGCATCTCCACCTGGCTGTCCATTAGGTGCTTTGATGTGTTTGCGGTATTTCAAGTGCAATAGGGTAGACCGTTGCCTGTCCCCACGCAAAATAATATGCCCCCCTCTGCCTCCATCTCCCCCGTCTGGTCCTCCTTTGGGAACAAACTTAGCCCGCATGAAATGTACGAGCCCAGCACCTCCTTTTCCAGCTTTGAGATAGAGTTTAACATGGTCAATAAAATTGGATGATGCCATATCTGTTTGGTTATCGGTCTTTACACGTGGGATACATATTCGATTGGAATCAAGTTGCTAGATTGCATTCCTACGAAACAGTTCTTCTTTCTCCGTACTTTTGTCTTGATACAAAAGTACAAAAAATCAGCGCTTGATTTTCGTATTTTTGCGTATCCAAACAAAAGTACGCAGGAAAAAGGGTCGTCTCGTAGGGACGCCATCCCGCATCTTCATTTCACTTTAGTATATAGGGTATCTACTTGTATAAGAGAAAAATAGTTTCTAAATTCGCTAATATACTTTTTTATGTTCTTATAGGAACAGTTGTAGTTATTGATTTTCAATTAAAAACGCATTACATTGATTTCCAAACTCAAAAATCTATTTGCCTCCCCCTGTATTGGAGCAAACGTAACGGTAAACGGTTGGATTCGTACCAAACGGGTAAGCAAGCAGATTGTATTTCTAACGGTCAACGATGGTTCGTGCCAACAACACTTACAAGTAGTAGTGCAAGCAGGCCAGCTTTCGGAAACCATACTCAGTCAATTGGGCACCGGTGCTAGTATTTCCATTCAAGGAACCGTCGTAGGTTCGCAAGGGGCCGGCCAGTCCATAGAACTACAGGCACAAACACTCACTTTGCTCGGAAGTGCACCCGAGTATCCCCTGCAACCCAAAGCACATTCGTTGGAGTTTTTGCGCGAATGGTCCCACCTGCGTTTTCGCACCAATACATTTGGAGCCATATTTCGCATACGGCATACCATAAGTTATGCCATTCATCAATTTTTCCATGAACGTGGCTTTGTATACCTGCACAGCCCTATCATCACAGCAGCAGATGCAGAAGGTGCTGGTGAACTGTTTCGCGTCACCCATTTAGATGCCAATCATCCTCCTAGGAACCTAGATGGAACAGTTGATTTCAACGAAGATTTCTTTAAAAAATCGACAAACTTAACCGTCTCAGGACAACTTGCTGCAGAAGCAGCTGCTATGGGACTTGGTTCAGTATATACGTTTGGCCCTACCTTTCGAGCAGAAAATTCCAATACCGCACGTCATTTGGCGGAATTTTGGATGGTAGAACCCGAAGTGGCCTTTGCTAATTTAGAAGACAACATCCTATTGGCAGAGGCTTTTTTAAAACAGTTGTTGAAGGCTGTGCTGCGAGATTGTCCAGCAGAACTTGCTTGGTTAAACCAACGTTTGCTCAAAGAAGCAAAAGCAGGTGAAGGTACAGTTCCTTTAGTGGAACGTTTGCATATCGTACTGGAGCAGCCCTTTGCACGCATTACGTATACGGAAGCGATGGATGTCTTGATGCACTCCGCTCCAAACAAAAAGGGGACCTTTGCTTATCCTATTTCGGGTTGGGGTATGGATCTGCAGTCGGAACACGAACGCTATCTGGTAGAACACCATTTTCAAAGGCCTGTCATTGTCACGGACTATCCTAAAAATATCAAAGCCTTTTACATGCGCCAAAATGAGGATGGAAAAACTGTAGCAGCTATGGACCTGCTTTTTCCTGGTATAGGCGAGCTTATTGGCGGATCCCAACGAGAAGAACGCATCGATTGTTTAAGGGAAGCCATGCAACGCCTGCATCTTTCACCAGAAGAGCTGAATTGGTATTTGGACACAAGACGCTTTGGTACTGTGCCCCATAGTGGCTTTGGGTTGGGATTGGAACGGTTGGTGTTGTTTGCAACGGGCATGGAAAACATACGAGACGTTATTCCATTTCCGCGCACACCTGGACGTGTAGCCTGTTAACGGATAGACACAGGGATGCGGCATATCACCATCCATGGATCTGTTTTGCAAACGATGGCTAAAACCATTGTTTTTTTGTAATTTTAGGAGATAATACCTCTATGAATCATAGGAATTAGTGGATCGATTGGCTTTTGTATATACTAGAATGAAATGAAGTTGCGGGATTGTGTCCCTGCAACACGGTCTTTCTTTCTCCGTACTTTTGTTTGGATACACAAAAATACGAAAATCTAGCGCTGATTGAAAAAAAGAGCTGGAAAGCAATAGCATGCTTTCTATGCACTCCTTTTTTCAAAGGCGGAGTCCGCAATACGGACCAGCGTTTGGAACCTGTATCTTGATTCCTATAGCGTATAGTATTTAACGTAAAACCGATAACCATATGTTAATAATGAAAACAATTAAAAAAAACAACTTTCTATACACTTTCACCAAAACATTTTTTTTAGCAAGTACCTTATGCACTTTCCCAGCTCATGCGGATGAAGGAAATACAGAAAAGGAAAGTAAAGAAGCGCTCGCTAAAGAAATCCAAGAATTAAAGAAAAAATTAAAGGAAGAAAGATCCATTAATATCATTATTCAAAATAAAAATGATGTTAAAAGCGATTCTAACAGTGAAATTCCAACCAGTCTGCCCGTTACAACTAAAAAACCAAACTCCAAATTCAAGTTGGGAGGGATGTTTTTTGGTTCGACAACCATCCAAGAACTAGACTCCAATGAGCCCCTAGTGGAGCGTGGTGTTGAGGGCGGTTTTTCCATCTTTTTTGAATACAAACTTGCCAATTGGTTTGGGTTACGTTCTGGAATTGTAGGAAGTAACAGTAGCTTTCAATCTACAGATTTATCAACGATACTGACCATTCGTCACGTTAGCGTTCCTCTTACCGCTTGTTTCTATCCTGGCAAAGATCGGCAATGGCGGTTGTTCGTGGGTCCTCGCTTTGGAAGTTCTATGAATGTTGAATTACAAACACTAGGGTGGATTACAAAAGAAGCAAAAGAAAAGTTGGAGAAGAAACTGTTCGTATTTGGAGACTTTGGGTTTGATCATGAAAGTAAAAAAGGATTTATCATCGGACTAGATGGACTAGGTATATGTCTGGGTTGGAATGTGGCTGCGTTGTTCTAGTTTTTTTAACTACTGGTATGGATTACAAGTTGGATGCGTTAAGATGTATGGGCACACAAAGAGCAGCTATAAGGCAGTTAAAAGCTCTTTTGCGGCTTGTAATCCTGCTGCTGTAATCTCCTTTCCAGAAATCATTCTAGCAAGTTCCATGGGACGCTCGTGATCCGTTAATACCCGTATCCCAATGGTTGTACGTTGTTCGTATTGTTGTTTTTCTACCAAAATATGTTGATCGGCCTTCCCAGCGACTTGAGGCTGATGGGTCACTGCAATCACCTGGGTAGTTTGGCTCAATTGTTGCAAATGAGCTCCGATGGCATCCGCAACGGAACCACTTGTTCCCACATCGATTTCGTCAAATACGAGCACTTTCGGTTCAAGTTTGTGCGCCAAAACCGTACGCAAGCCCAACATAAAACGCGATAGCTCTCCTCCTGAAGCAATTTTATCAATCGGAGCAAGCGGCATACCAGGATTGGTAGAGACCAAAAAACGCACTTTATCTATGCCAGTTTCTGTCATAAGAGCAGGGTTACGCTCTACTACAACAGAAAATGTAGCCTTAGGCAACTGTAAACCAGATAGGGTATCTTTGGTTTTTGTGGCCAAGCTTTCGGCAGACTTTTCCCGGAGGGTCGACAACCTGGTAGCTGCTGCCAGGTAGGCACTTTGAGCCTGTATGGCTTCTTGTGCCACGGTTTCTTGTGCAACGAATTGCGCTTCCAACCGCTGAAGTTGTTGTCGATAGTGCTCCAACCGTTCGGGTAATGCATGGATGGAACAGTTGTGTTTGCGTGCCAGCGCCCGTAGTTCATAGAGCCGTTCTTCCAACTGTTCCAAGCGCGTATCCATCGTTTCAAATTCGTTTTGTAGCGTTTTGAGGCTGTTTTGGACGTGGGCAATGTGGTCATAAGCCTCCGACAAATGGAATGCTATGGGCTCAAAAGAAGGGTTGTGGGGCGCTTTGTGCATGGTGCGTTGAAAGCGCTCAATGATAGACTGAATAGAGCTGGAACGTATATCGGTAGCCAATTCTAGGATGCGTTTTTGTTCACTTTCTTTGTGTCTGAGTCGTTCTATTTTTTCGGTGAGCAGCTCCTCTTCCTGAGGAAGAATTGCTGCTTGATCCAATTCCTGGCATATATGCACCAGGTAGTCTTGTTCGCGTGCCCTAGCTTCATGCTCGTTCCCCAAGCGGGCTTGTTCCCTTTCATTTGCCTTGTATGTTTTATACAAAAGCGAAACTTCCTTTTGCAAAGCACCCAATTGGCCGTAAGCATCTAAAAAGGTTGCATGTAGGGCAGTATTGGTCAGTGCAGTATGCGTATGCTGGCCCTGTATTTCTATACACATATGGAAAAGCTGCTCTACAACTTTGGGAGTAACTGGCTGGTTGTTTACGAAACATTTGTTGCGTCCTGCATGGGTGCGCAGGCGCTGAACGACGAACGTATCGTCTGTTTCGCTTATGAGTTCAAGCTCCGAAAGATATTGTTTTACAGAAACCGACATGGTAAAAACCAAGGCAACGGAACAGCTAGTGGCTCCTTTTTGAACCACCTCGTTGGAGTATTTGGAACCAAAACAAAACAGTATGGCGTCTAAGAGAATGGACTTTCCTGCGCCTGTTTCGCCAGTAATGACGCAAAGTCCCTCCTGAAAATCTATCTCTAGGGATTCAATAAACAGAAAGTGTTTGATATACAGCTGTTGTAACATATAATTTTGGGTACTCCTTACTCTACAGCGCTTGATTGTTGTATACGTTTAGCTTGATACAAAAGTACATAGAAAAAAGTCCAACTCATAAGGGTTATATTTGGAACTTTGATTATGCCCTAGTATCCTCCTGCTTTATAGCGATTTTGTTTCGTATTGTATAACGGATACCCTTGGCATTGTGCCAGGTTTAATCTGCGTCAATACATTAGGCCTATACTCAATCGGAATCGAGTTTCCGGATTTTGGTTCTTATAAAAGTATAAAATAAAATTCATAATCAGTTATTTATACTAGGTCTTCAATCCCGTATCTTCATTGCACTTTGGTATATTATTTGCGCAAAATCTCGTCGCACAATTTTTTCAATTCAGGCACAATCATTTTAGTACCTACGTTTGCTTTTACAGCCAGAGGAATATAGAAATCTACTGTTTCTTTGCAAATCCGTTTTTGGTCTTCTAGCTTTCGGCAGCTTACCGTATATAGATTGTGCAGTCTATCGGCTAATTTTACGAGCAGCACCCGTACATCTTTTTTAATAGCCACTTCAACTTTTTTGTGTTCTTCTTCTTTGCTTAATGGCCAGCGGCGAATGCCGTTGCGCAAATGGGTAACACCATCTACGATTCCTGCTATCTTAGGTCCGTATATTGCTGTTAAGTAATGCAATGGTATTTGCGTATCTTCTACCACATCGTGCAAGAGTGCTGCTAAGAGGGTATCTGGGTCTTGTGTTTCTTTTAGAAGGATTTCAGTTACAGCCATGGGGTGGGTATAATAGGGATCGCCCGACTTGCGCAGTACATGTCCATGCACTTCTTTGATAAATTGGATGGTCTCTTGGACCATTTTCTTAGGAATTTGCGTCTTTTGAGACAATAGTTTTTGCAGCCGTTTTTCCATGGCCACACTTTCTTTGGTTTCCGCTATTTTTACGGATAAGTGCTCGGCTTTGTAGGTTTTTTCTCGAATCACTTTTTTGGCATTGGTAGGCAGTATGTAGAGCATGTCCAATCTGGACTCATGAATGGTACTATGCCCTCCGTGCGCGTCTATGATACGCATGCTTTCGTACTTATACAGTTCATCTACCGTTATGGTTTTCAAAAAATCGCGTGAAGCGCCCTCTAGCCCTACTTCATATACCGATTCAATGGTTGTTTGGGTATTTTCGCAGGTAAGGTGCAAGGCTATGGCAGGGAGCACGCGATCAGATGCAGTCGTATTGTGGCTTGTTTTGTCGGCATACTTGAGCGTAGTATCTGCAATGGTTAGTACAAGTATGCTATCTTCTTCTACTTTTTTGCTTAAGCCAAGGATGGTCATGACCAAAAGATGACAGAGCTTTTTGTGATCTACGATGATCTCTTGGGTAGTTGTATGATGGCGAACCAGAAGCTTGATGGGCAATGCCAATGCTTGAATGGCTTTGCGTACTTTTTCTACAACTATGGCTAGGCTAAGTGGTCGTATGCGTTCCTTGTCCAGCTCTATCCCGTACTGGCTTTCGTACGTTTTGGTTAATAAGAATTCTTTAAATCCTTTTAGTTTGGCTAATTCGAATGTAATGACCTTGCGAACCTTTTCCAAGGTTTGTTCTTTTAATGCAGACTTAAGTTCATATTCTATGTTGGTTAAGGCTTTTCCACCTCCCGATGGAAGTTGTCGCTCGTAAAATTTTTGATGGCGAATGGCTTCCAATAAGGCTTCGTGTTCACTGACTTGCACCAATTCTTTTTGGGCCAGTCGCTGAATTAATTTTTGTGTACGGGATTTGTAATGCAGCACTATGAATAGATAACCGAGGATGGTTAAAGGCACCCAGCTGACGGTTGTATCGGTTTGCCAGTTAAGCAAAAACAATTCCCAGCTTTTTACGGTAGGCAATCCATAAAACCAGTTTGGAACGCTTATAACCAGAGCTGTCATGGCCAATACAATGGACCATGGCAAGAATATTAAGGTGATCACTATGTTCAGGGCAAAAAGAAAACATACAATCGGTTTGTAGTCTCCCAACAGCATAAAGGCTTTTCCTGAAACAAATAGTAGAATGTACAATGCAATGGGCCAGGCCATGCTTACAGCGGGATAACCCCTTTTTTTATACGATAGGAGGGTAGGGTATGCAAAACAGATTGCCCCTGCGGCCATCACAACCATGTACCAATAAATGTAGGGCATAAAGTATTGCCTATTCATGTACCAAAGTGCTACCAATGAAACCTGTATGAAATAGAGGCCTAAACTAAAGTAATGCCTGGGTTCACGCGGCAACTTCCCTGCCCAGTAGGAACTCGAAAAGAGTGCTTGCAATCGTGCACCTAAGTGCGTCCACCAGCGTTCTAGTTCTTGTTTTTGTTGCTCTAAAGCAGTACAGTTTTGAATGCCTACCCAGCCGGTATCTGGAAGTTTGGGCAGCATGTAATGCAACAAAAACAACGTACATAAGTTGCTCAGCATGCCACAGATTACTCCTGGAATGTAGACAGAAACTCCAATCCAATGCATCCAGTAGTCCCAGCCAAATGCGGTGACCAATCCAGTAGCCATGCTTAAAAAAAGAACTGCTGGCCTGGTTCTAAACCCAAAGAGAGCCATCCAAACTGGTATGGTGAGTGCCGGTTGCCAAATAAGGTATCCAAATATTGTAAGCAGCAACAAATTGTCTGTAGCGAACGAGAGTGCTAGGCTGCCGATGCCAAGTACAATGGAGGTACACCTTACTAGGGTTAATTGATTGATTTTTTTCAAATTCAAGGCATGGTATACATCGTGCGCAACCAAGACAGAAGCTGCGTGCAAATCAGAATCGGCGGTAGACATAACCAAGGCCAGGATCGCAATGCAAAATAAGGCAGAGAAGCCAGGAAACTCAAATTGGTGCTTTAAATAAGGCAATAGTTGATTTGGAAGCAGCTGTGGGTTTTCGGCGAACAACAAAGCCCCGATCAAAACCATCAATATGGTAAGGGGCAGTGCAATATAGGTAACATAAGAAAATGCTTTCTGGGCTTGTAAGACATTTTTAGCCATATAGATACGTTGTACTTTTGTGGGAAAAAGTGCCGGTAGCATAAAAGAACCAATCAGAAAGAGTAAGGATACAAATTGCAGATTGGGACGTACTATGAAGGCCAAATTGAATTTGGCTTCTTGCGTAAAGAGTGCATGCAGTTTTTGGATCGGGTGCGTGATGTTGTAACACAATAGAATAAACAACATCGGTATAAATAACCCAAACGTAATGAATTGCATTACATCGGTTGCAACGATGGCGCGTATGCCACCAAAGCTGGAATAGGCTATTACAATGATTGCGGCTATCAGAGTAGGACAAACACCAGGCGCATCGAAGAAAATCGATATGATTCTAGTTAAAACATTGAATTCTAATGCTAAAGATGCCACTCCTCGGAGCAAGCCAAACAAAGCTGTTACCAAACGTGCTTTCGAACCATACCATTCATTCATCGTTTCTGCAAGTGTCAGGTGACCTATAAAACCCTGCATACGAGGCACAAAAATTTTTCCAAGCAATAGCGCAAACAAAGAGCCAAATATCAGAGCCAGTCCAAAATAAAGGCCACTTTGGTAGGTATGTTCGATGCCTAAACTCAAAAAAGCACCTCCATAGCAAGTCGCCATAATGCTAGCCGTTAGGGTACGGGTTGAAATAGATTGGTTGCCTATGGCATATTCTTGGAATGATTTGACCTTTTTACTATGGTAGAAACCTATACCAAAACTGGTTAGTAAGAAAAAGACTATGATTGATATGTCTATGTTCATATATTTTTTAATTTATATGCAGGATTTCAGCAGTAAAAAGGGTTTTTATAACGAAATCACCTAGGGTACAATTTGGCATTCTTCCGTACCCAAGCCATACATAACCCATAGCTTCCTCTACCCATGGATGGATGCGGTTTTCTGTGCAGAAATGTCCTACTACAAACTCGAACCGATACAACCTTTCATGGTAGCGGCCTTTGGAACGTTGACACGTTTCCCTTTTTTAGAACTTTAAAAAGCTTTTAGGTGGCCTTGTGTAAAAATGCAAGCACAACGCATGGCATGCTGTTAATAAAAAAATAGGGGCTTGTCCTTATGTTTGGGATTTTTCACCAGGAGATTGTAACAAGACCTTACCCCATGGCTTATTGTTGTACTGCGGCCATTGCAAAAAACCATCTAGGTCACTTTTTCATTAGACCAATTGCAAAAAGCTATTTCTGCTGGTAATTTATATATCAATTCGGTGTTTAAATCCTTACATACCACTAGGTATGCGCTGGTTTTATGCTTCGTGTTTCCTACAAATTCTTCAGCATAAACACTTGCTTCAAGTGGTTTATGACTTAAGCAGAACATTTCAATCACTTAAATGTTCTTTTTCTCCTTCTAAAGTAGATTAGAAAGACGTAAATCAGCGCAAGTTACGTTATGAATATGAAGCAGTACGTTTTTGTGCACACGGGTGCTCCCTGCTTTATTGAGGAGCGTACAACAGTTAAAACGGTTGATTCGTTGTTTTAGTAGCGATGCCCTTATGCTCCATTCTGTTGGAAATTTATTTAACTTTTTTCAAAACTGCAACTTTTTCCTGTACCACTCAAACTCTTATATCATTTATTGTGAGAAGTGCAAGGTGCAAATTTTGTTGTTTTCATGTTTCTTTTTTGCTTTGTAATTCCATTCTTGGGGCAGATGATGTGGTTAAGTCTGCGAATTCATCCATTTTATACTTGTAATGAGCTGCTATTGCTACCATAGCAGCATTGTCGGTGCAATAGGGAATGGCTGGTACAAAGCAGTTCCAGTTGTTTGTTTTAGCCCGGACATTCAACTGTTGGCGTAGGTAAGAGTTTGCCGCTACACCACCGGCTAAGGCAATGGTACGTATACCCGTTTCTTGTGCGCCTTTGTGCAATTTATCGAGCAGCATATGCACCAAAGCTGCTTGAATGCTGGCACAGATATCCGAACGATGTGTTGTTACAAATGCATGGCTTTTTGTCTCTATAAATCGTGCAAAAGCTGTTTTAATACCACTAAAGGAAAAATCCAAGTGTGGCATTTGGGTCATGGGAAATGCAAAAGCATTGGGATTGCCTCCTTGTGCATACCGGTCTATAAGCACACCACCTGGATAGGGTAAACCCATGAGTTTTGCTATTTTATCAAAGGCTTCGCCTACAGCATCGTCTTGTGTTTGCCCCAACACTTCCATGGATAGGTATTCTTTTACCAATAGAATCTGGGTATGCCCTCCACTAATGGTTAAGCAGAGAAAGGGGAAGGCTGGTTTAGGCGCTTCAATGAAGTTAGCCAGTACATGGGCTTGGATGTGGTGCACGCCAATGAGGGGGATGTTTAGTGCAAAAGCCAATGCTTTGGCAAAACCATTGCCTACGAGCAATGGGCCCAACAAGCCAGGCCCTTGTGTAAATGCAACGGCGTGCAATGCTTCTTTTTGGATGCCTGCTTGTTCCAGTGCTGCGGTGATGACGGGTACGATGCTTACCTGATGGGAACGGGCTGCAAGCTCTGGGACCACGCCTCCGTAGGAGGCGTGGACGAGTTGGCTGGCTACGATATTGCTTCGGATTTTTCCGTTTTCTATCACAGATGCGGCCGTCTCATCACAAGAGGATTCAATGCCAAGTATGGTTAATGGTTTCATGGTTGTATGTAACGTATGATACGCTGTAAGAATGAAGGTACCGGAGGTATCATTTCTATGCCACCTTTGTCTCTATTCCTCAAAATACTTCAATCAGCAACAGGCTCTGAAAGCGCTCTAATAGCTGCTTTGTACCGTATGTCCAGATCAGCTGGTTTTTTCATACTCACTGCTAAATCGCTGAGCAGACCATCTTTGAGGTGGTAAATCCATCCATGTATGTCCAACGGTTGTCCCTTTGCCCAAGCTTCTTCTACAATGGTCGTTTGGCATAGATTGATGGTTTGTTCGATTACATTCAACTTAGATAAAAGATCCCATTGCTGTTCAGCTGTTTGTGCATGTTGTTCAAAAATAGAAGCATGTTTTTGCCGCACATCTTGAACATGTCTCAACCAATTATCCACTAGCCCCAGCTTGGTATTTTCCAATGCTGCCTGTATGCCTCCACAGCCGTAATGGCCTACTATCATGATGTGCTTGATTTTTAGCACTTCTACTGCATATTGGATAACCGATAGACAGTTTAAATCGGTATGTATTACGAGATTGGCAATGTTTCGGTGTACAAAGACTTCGCCTGGCATCAGTCCTACGACCTGATTGGCCGGTACACGACTGTCCGAACAGCCAATCCATAAATAGTTTGGTTTTTGCTGGACTTGTAAATTGCTAAAAAAATCAGGATTTTGTTCTTGTATGGTGCACGACCAATTTTGGTTGTTTTTAAAAAGTATATCGATCATTTTCGGAAAGGTTTTAAGCATACATCCACAAGCTAGATGCCACGACATAAAGTTAGAGAACTTTAAACAACAATTTTTTGGTAACCTTGTATCAAGACAAAAGTATGGAGAAAAAAGGACCCTGTTGTAGGGACGCTATTCCGCAACTTCATTTCATTTTAGTATATCGTAGCACGAAATGGCCTTACTTGGCTGTCCGTTCGTAGGTGCTTTTCAGAATTTTGCATTAAAATGGCTAAAATAGGGGGAGAATAAATTTTGTAAGTAACTCATCCAACCTATGGCATTAGTATATAAAAGTCATCAAAATATTCATGATGCACAAGCCAAAATCCTACCTCTTCATTCTGATTGAATATAGAAATTTCTTTTTTTTGTAAAAAAAGAGTAAAATGATAATGTTAGCTACCCCTTGTATAATTGGGGGGCAAGTTACGCGTGGCAAGCTTGCTTCCGTACCAAACACACAGGCCTGTTTTTGTAGTTTTTATATAGCCTTGAAGCCATACTTTTTTATGTGTACACAATTTGTTGCTTTGCATTCCAAATCCATCCGTAAACAGGCTAGCAGCCTTTCCTGCATGCTCATGCTGTGCTTTAGTGGAGTTGCGTTGCCTGTCCAGAGGGTATATGGAGCATCAAATGCAGCCAAACGTACCCATCGACAAGTGACTACCGTAACAGACAATCAACTGATAAGGGCGATTGAAGCCAATGATTCAAAAAAAATCCTAGGACTCATACGCAGCCGATACAACGTTGACAACCGTGACTTTCTTGGGTACAGTCCATTGCATCATGCTGCCAAGCTTGGCCATGTACATGCCGTATCGCTTCTTATTCAAGCAAATGCTTTGCTAGACCAAACCAGTTTTAAAAGCCACCATACACCTTTAGCCTTGGCAATTATAGCAGGACACAAACAGATTGTGTCCCGTTTGCTAGACGCTGGTGCACAGACAGCTATTTTAAATGCCAACGGGTATAATGCACTGCATTTAGCCATTCAATGCAAAAGAACTGAGCTGGTATCCCTGTTGTTACAATCGGGTTGTTCGAGCAATCTACCTACACAAGATGGAATAAGTCCTTTGTTGTTGGCCATAAGGACAAGAAAAACTGCCATGGTACAATGCTTGTTGGCACGGAAAGACCTACGTCCAACCCAAGACCCTCAAGGATATACAGAATTGCATTGGGCACTCAAACAAAATCAACCAAATATATTTAAACTGCTGGTAAAATCTGGCAAATGGAACCTGGATGCGCAAGCACAAAATGGCGTTACTCTATTGCACCTATTGGCTGCAAACCCAAACAGTCATCCCAAATTTTTACAATGCCTCAAACAGGTTCTCTTATTGAATGTACATGCACAAGATGTTACAGGCAGTACCGCATTGCACTATGCAGCTGCTAATAATCAGCTTAAAATATTAATTTTTTTGTTGCATGACTTGGGTATAGACCCAAACATACAAAACAATGCAGGACAAACGGCACTCCATTATGCAGTCCAATACGGTCATGTAGCCATTGTAAAAAAATTGTTAACTTGTTCGCAAGCAAGCGTAACGGTTAAAAATAAAGCAGGCATTACGTCCTTAGAGCTTTCCATGCGCAGCAAGAATCCAGCGATTTACAAACTATTTGGAGTACATAAAAGTTTTGTTGGTGTTTCATAACCCAATACGATTCGGTTACAATCTTTTAAGATTACCTTGCAACAGTCTAGTGCGGCGTTTCTGTACAGCAAGAACAGCCACAACATAGATCCTAGCACCTTGAAATACGCAATTAACCTAGCAAACAGTACCTTCATGCAACACGATGCCGCCATTTTTGCACTGATTGCGAAAGAACACACACGCCAAAAAGATGGAGTGGAATTGATTGCTTCTGAAAATTTTGTTTCTACGCAAGTAGCCGCTGCCGCAGGCAGTATATTGACCAACAAATACGCAGAAGGACTTCCGGGTAAGCGCTATTACGGAGGCTGTGCAGTAGTAGACGAAATAGAATCATTGGCCATTGAACGGGCCAAAACATTGTTCCGTGCAGCATGGGCAAACGTACAGCCCCATTCTGGTTCTCAGGCAAATGCAGCCCTTATGATGGCGGTACTGCAACCGGGTGATAAAATAGTAGGCTTCGACCTAGCACATGGAGGACATTTGACCCATGGATCACCTGTGAACTTTTCTGGTATACTCTATCAAGCCGCTTTTTATGGCGTCAACCGGGATACAGGTCGCATCGAATGGGAAGAAGTGGCTCAAAAGGTGCGCGATGAAAGACCTAAAATGCTTATTTGTGGTGCTTCTGCCTATAGCCGTGATTGGGACTACGCACAACTTCGGTCCATCGCAGACGAAGTAGGCGCCTTTTTATGGGCAGATATTGCCCATCCTGCCGGACTCATCAGTCAAGGCCTGCTCAACGATCCATTTCCCTATTGCCACTTTGTGACCACCACCACCCACAAAACCTTACGAGGGCCTCGTGGGGGCATGATTTTAATGGGAAAGGACTTTGAAAATCCTTTTGGAAAAACCACTCCAAAAGGGGTACTACGGCCCATGTCTGCTTTGTTGGACATGGCAGTATTTCCGGGCACCCAAGGAGGTCCATTGGAGCATATCATTGCAGCCAAAGCCGTTGCATTCCATGAAGCCATGTCAAGCCACTACAAAACATATGCCATTCAGGTGAAAAAAAATGCACAAACCATGGCCCAAGGATTCATGGACCAAGGGTATAAAGTTGTTTCGGATGGAACAGACAACCATCTGCTTTTATTGGATCTTTCTTCCAAAGGCATAACAGGCATACAAGCAGAAACAGTACTCCAGAAAGCCGACATTACCACCAATAAAAATTTAATTCCCTTCGACAGCCGTTCGCCTTTTGTTGCCTCAGGCATTCGTTTGGGTACCGCTGCAGCAACAACCAGGGGGCTGGTGGAAGCGGACATGCTTTGCATTGTAGAATGGGTGGATCATGTTCTAAAAAACATAGAAAACGAGTCAAAAATACAAAAAGTAAAGCAGGAGGTGAATCAATATATGCGTAGGTTTCCTTTAACCACCGTTGATGTTGGTGCCTGATACAGGCCATTCCTTGCTCTGTGCTTTTGTTTGTCTCTTATATTCTGAACCGATACCATCATTCGACATTCCGCACAAAAAACAGTGAATAATTGATTTAGAATATTTATTATTTTTCTGCTAGTGATTTTTTCTAAAATAAAGAATTGATTGTCAATTTCTTAGGGATTTTGTGTGGAATGTCGGATCATGTATACAAAGAAAGAAGAATCGGGGCGTAGGGGCGTAATTCCGCATCTGCCTTCCGCTCGAGTATCTTCCTAAGAAGAAGCATTTTCTCCGATTGCTAATGCCCGTTTGGCAGCTGCTTCTAAAGCCTTGGCTACATCTGGTTCTTCGAAGCAAACCTTTTGGACCAGAGGGACATCTACCCGAAGCGTCTCTTTGGCCATGTATACCAGTGCTTCTTTGTTTGCATATCCCTCAGCTTGTTCCAAGTCGTAGAGTCGTTCAGAAATTTTAACGTATAATACAGAAACATTTTCTTTGCGTACCGATTCTTCCAATCGATTGCCCATGTATAAGACCGCGTCAGATTTGTTCTGGTGTTGGTCTACTGCTAAAATATTCTGTATAAAACACCAAACGCCCAAATTAAAATTGGCTTTGATATATGAAAGTGGCAGTCGAGCATAACGCACCAAATCATACAGCAACGCAGCATAAATTACCTTAGGGGAATGAGGTACCCATCTGCCTACGTGTGCAGCAATACCAATGGCACGAATGTAAAAAAATTGACCTGTTTCGTGCCTCATATACCCATAACAACGTCTGATTAAGAGTAATATTTCTGAAATAACAGCAGGTTCTACACAGGTTGTTGTGCAAATGTGTTCATGAAAGGCAATTAATTCCACGATAGCATCACCTTGTTCCGATGGAGTTGCTTGTTGCTCTCTGGTCAAAAGCCCTATTGGCAACCTTTCGATCATTTCTTTTTGAATCTTGACAACGTTTTGGGGAAGTACAATCAACGTTGCTTTTTGGCAGTCGGTTTGAAACTCCAATTGTCCGTAATGCGCATAGACGATGCGCTCCATCTTCTTTTTAATTAATCCAACAAACAAAGGAGCTTCTTTATATTGATTATCATTTTTTTGAATATTATTTTCTTCCCATTTTTCTAGGTAGACATTTTTGACTTTGGGTAGATTTTTTAGGTCGATAGAGGCATTGCTGATTACGCAGACAATGGCTGGGTAGGATTCAAATTTAGCTTCTTGTGGCTGAATTGGGTCTGTTGTGTAGAACTGCAAAGGACGCACTTGAAGTTGAATTTTTATGACTAAATACTCATTCATTTCTATATGAGTCGTATGCAGAATGGCATAGGCCCATAATTTGGTAATCAATTCCACATCACACCAAATGGTTTGGGGGGTGTATGCGTCTTTTTCTACCAACAACCTAGGAACGTACCCTAGTTCTGCTTCTAGCATGGTCTCTACGTGTTGCACCAATTCTTCGACCGTGGTTTCAGTGGGTTGCAATAAGAGGCGATCCTTTGACTTATTCCGTTGTTTTAAGAAAAGAGTCCATTCTCGGAAGCGATCTACAATGGATTGCAAATCTTGTTTGTAGAGCGGCATGTGTTCGTCCGAAAAAGCAATGGATTGGGTTACCGTTTCTACTACTTCTTCCAATACGGCTTCATCACCTGCTGCTTGGCCCAGTGGATTTTTTTTGTGTAAGTTGAGGTTATAGGCCCATTGTTTCAACTCTCGATCGTTTTGTTTGTTCCGTTGATCAAGGAGGTAGGTAATCCGATTTCTTTGATTAGCATTTCGAATCTTGTAAAATACAAGCAATGCAAACACCAATATGCCCAAGCCAAGTACTGGAAATAGGTAGGGTGCTAAAGGCAATAAAACAGGCAAGCCTATGGAGTAGATGAAATAACTTATAATCAACATTGTAGAGATTACCATTTTCAGCCCTATCACTAAAGGTAGTAGAAACAATGCAATGCCTAAATGTGCTATGGATAACGCTAAGGTAGCTACTGGATTGGTAGACTTCCACCAACAAAAGAGCACCTGCATGGGTAGGCAAAAGAAAATCCCTGTCAACCATAAGAAGCTGGCCCACCAAGATAAGGGATGTGTTTGCTTTTTGGGAGATACCAGTGCGCCCAGTAAAAAAGCTGCTCCTGCCATGAGTTGTAAAATGTACCAATAGAATTTACTGATAGAAGCCAATGCTAAGGTACTTATAGTCGTCGTGAGAATCACATATATACCCATACAGATAAGCTTGGTTTGGTTTAGCTTTAGTTGCGCAAGTCCTGCTTGCGTCCATGCTTGTTTGAGTGCTTTTCTGTGGCGGTTTTTTTTGCGATTTGCAGCTTGTCGGATTTGTTTCAACTCTGTATTGGGTTCTGACCAACCCGCCATTGGAGGTTGAGGAAAAAAATAATAAGCGGCTAATATGGCTAAACCATTGGCGATCATGCAAACGAATGCACCGTTGATACCAGTGTTTGGGAGGATCCACGTGTTCCAACACAAGATGGCTAGTGTACCCGTAGCCATGCCAAGCAAGACAGTATAAGATGTTCCCCGAAAACCAAAGATAGCCAGAAGCAATGGGGCTGTCACAATCGGTATAAAACTGTCATATGTCAATAGGGCTAGTTTGTATAAATCTTTTTGATAAAAACTTAACCACATTCCCAAGAGACCGACCGCTAGCGCAGTCATGCGCGCTAGTTGAAGTATGCATCTATAAGGGGCTGGTTTTGTTATTGACATGCTATCTATTAGGTCGTGTACAGCCATAATAGAGGAGGTATTTAAGTTAGAACTTGCTGAAGATATGGCCATGGACAACAGGGCTATGGTTAAAATTCCCCTAACAACAGGCGATAAGTCGGTTAAAATATATTCCCATATTTCTGGAGTAGTCAATGTAGCATGTGATGCAAAGACAAAAACGCCAATCAATAGAATGAAAATATTTATAAAAAATCGGAAAACAGTAGCATAAAGAAACACATTTCTTGCTTGCAGGACATTAGAAGACATGTAAGCTTTTTGTAGTGTAATAGGACCTATGGAACCTACAACACGGCCAAAGAAAAGCATGGCTATCGCAACCAAACCTTGGTTGTGCTGCAGCTGGTTGTTCAATTGAAACCGTGTGTGTTTTCCCAAAATTGGAACGATTTGAGCAATGGTATAGTTGGTTTTCAAAAATAAAAAACAGGCCAGCAAGGGGATAATCACAGCCAAGGTAAGAAACTGAAAGATACTTGTAAGGGTGATGGTACGAATGCCACCCAATATGGAATAAACAATTACAATCAGGGTTGCAAAAATGGTTAGAAGCATGAGATCTTCTGCTGGCAAACAAATTTGAATGGCACGAGCCATGACATTTACCTGTATAGACATCATGACCACGTTTTGGGTGATGCCAGCCAAAGCAGTAATAAGACGAGGCAGCCTACCGTAAATGCTTCCTATTGTTTCTGCTATAGAAAGGTGCTGCATGAATGGAGTCATACGCAGGGCCAATGGGGTAAGGATCCATATGCTCGAAACACTAGATATCATGTACAGAAGGATCCAATCCAGTCCCAGTTGGTAGGTTTGCTCTACGTTGAGAACCAAAGTTTCTCCACCATAAATACCTGCTAAGAAGGATGCTACCAAGGTACTGGTGGCAAAATTTTTGTTGCCTACAGCATATTCTTGGAGGGTATATGTCCTTTTCTTGCAATAAAGGCCTACAGCTAGATTGCCCCCTAAGAAAACCAGAACCATCAATAATGGAATGTTGTAATGCATAGAGGTATAATAAACATTATAAAGTGGATAAAACAAGGCTACTCAGCTTCCTTTTGCTGTTTTTTCTTTATAAAACGAGATAATTTTGTTATCAACAAGAGAATCATGTTTTTTTGCTCCTACTGAAGTTGGTTGTAGTTTTGACGCTGTAGACCATATCTGATTCAATATGCAGGTGCTCATCTGGTCCGTACTGCCCATGCGCCTGCTCTCCTTTTCCCCTGTTTGCCAAATGCTTTCCACCTCCTTGTTTCAATCAGCGATTGATTTTTTCTATTGTTGTCTATCCAAACAAAAGTACGGAGCAAGCAGGACCGTGTCGTAGGACGCAATCCGGCATCTTGATACCGATCGGGTAATATGGGCTCTTTTCATACATTGACTAGGGAGATTTGCTTTTCTCAATCGGTATAAAAATATGTTTTATCTTTGATATGTTCTTATAAACTTGATGACATACAAAAGATGGATAGAAAATTAAAATACATATTCAAGAATCTCTGCTATATGGCATGTTTCAGTTTGGCATTACTCTATATGTTCTTTTATCTTGTTTTGCCTGCTGTTACAAAGCAAGGGAAATTGGTTCAGGTTCCCGACCTAACAAGCAAAAAATTGGATGAATTGGATGCATACTTGAAACAACATCGATTGAACTACGTTATAACAGATACTGTTGGTTATTCGGACAAAATATCTCCTTTTGCAGTATTGCAACAATTCCCTTCAGCAGGTGTTTGGGTCAAAGAAGCACGTAAAATTTATTTGACCTTGAATGCAGAGCATCCTCCCTTAGTTCCAATGCCCAACCTTTTGGAAGGATCTATTCGGCAAGCTCAATTGCTTTTAACCAATAAGAAGTTAAAGTTGGGCAATATTAGTTATGTTCCGGATGTGACACAGCATACCGTATTGGAACAATGGCATAATGGAAAACCAATAGCTGCTGGTCAACCGATCCATTGGGGGGCTGTGATCGATTTGGTAGTAGCAGCAGGGCTTGGCAAGCAAATGGTGACCGTCCCTACTATAACCGAGAGACCGCTGGAGGAAGCGCATCTGTTGTTGCTTGAGCAAGGCATGCGGGTGGGTGTTGTGCATCGCATACAAGATCCCCGAATGGCTGTAGGTAGGGTTGTTCAGCAAAATCCATCTCCTGATACGAAAGTTCCATTGGGTACTGTGGTGCACGTCTGGGTAACTGACTGCTATCGGTAAGCTCTGTTTCAAAGACGTATTCTGCTTTTCTCCTTTTCTCCTTTTTGCCTGCATGCTTTCTATGCACTTCTTTTTTAGAGGTGCATGTTGCATTATGGGCTATAGGTTTTGGAACCCGCGACTTTGTTTCTATAGCGATGCTTTGTCCTCTTGCGTTGAATCACTACACAACAGCCCTTTTATCGCAATGGAATAGGAGGCAGGCTGCCATGTGTTGACCTAACTTGCTTGTCTGCCGCACGGCCTACTCCTATTGGTGTGATGTGTTCAGCCATGGCATTACGAATATTCAATAGTTGACCGTATAGTTTTTCCTTTCGCTTGGTTAAATCTTTATACGCTTTCTTAGACCCTAGTGCTCGAGCACGCTTGATGCATTCCTCCATATTATTTAGGCCATCATCTGCTTTTTCCAATTTTGCTAGTAGTTGACCTGCTTTTCCCGCTTTCCCTTTGCGTTTGTTTTCCAACATCCAATTGCCTATCCATCTTTTTACAAACCATCCCTCACTAAATTCTTTCCACCATTGTTCGGCTTCTATTTTTCCATTTATTTTCTTTTCATAACCAAAACATTTAAGAACTAATTTCTTTGTTGCTTTAAGCCAGTATTGCGCAGCTTCTTTGGCTTCTTGTTTGGTTTTTATGTTTTCTACGGCATATAGTTCCTCACAGTCTGTCAGATCGTATTGCGTAGAGGCGTCTTGTGTAGCAATTGGGTTAGAAACAGTAGAAAGAGGAGGAGGAACATTGCGATCGTTCCGTATTGTTTCTTCGTAGCTTGGTGGTGCATCTTTTGGTACAGGAGGGACAGCAGGGGGCAAGTCGGGTGGCATATGTTTGGCAGTATTTTGATATGAATCAAGAGGTGGAGCAGAAGGGGTGAAATCTCGTCTTCTTTCTTCGCCACAACCGACCAACCAGGGCAACAACAGTCCGATGTGTATGTTTGTTCGAATGCATTGTTGTTTTCTATAAATTAATCTTAAATAAAAAGAAAGAAGCTCTATGGCTGTGGTTATAGCGTTGGTAAGCATACAAATTGTTTTTTTTGTTTTTTTGTTTGTAAAAGCTTAGGCTCTAAGCCATGGAAACACAATTCCGTCCATATTTTTGTTCTTATAACGTATATTTAACATTAGAGCTGTTGCGTAAGTCCTAAAAAATAGTCGATGTTAAAAATTGGGGCTCTCCAGATATCACTTGATCTAAGATCTACTGTTAGAAGTCCTTATATGAAGCTATATTTTTAGGTATTTTCCAAATTTTCCATAAACCTATGTATGTATGAGTAAAATGACTTACGCAACAGCTCTATTAAATTATACAAATTATTGTGGACTTATTCAAGTAAAGCACACTGCCTTTTTTGACAACCAAAGCGTAGGAGGATGATAAATCCGCTAAAATTGCCTACCTTAGAAAGAGTGCACTGCCTTTAAATCATTAAGAAATAGGTATAGGGTATAAGAGATTAGGAGACCTTCAAGGAAGCCTTTTTTGTATAGTACGTACCTCTAACAGAGAAACAGTTGGCAACCTTAACCCTTAACGCTTATATATTTTGAATTTTAGATTTTTTAAAATTCCTGTACACGTTGATTTTAGTTTTTGGCCTTTTTTGCTTTTGGTCCTGGGTACAGTAGACATGCCTTATCGCGAAACCATTCTATTAGCCATAGGGATTGTCTTGAGTATATTGGTCCATGAATATGGGCACGCAAAGGCAGCATTATTTTTTGGTGCTGATCCTATGATTACGCTACATGCTTTTGGTGGTAAGACCGTGTTTAGCAGGTCTCACTTAACTGCAAAACAAGATTTTTTCATTACGGTGGCAGGTCCTCTCTTGCAAGGATGCCTACTGTTAACAGCCTGCTTGCTGCTACCTATTACGCATGGGCTTAATTATTATTTTACCTATTTTATCCTACTTATCAAATACTCCAATAGCATATGGCTGGTGTTTAATTTATTGCCTCTTATGCCCTTAGATGGGGGGGTGCTGGTACAGTATCTATTGGAACGCTGGTTTGGCCGGAAAGGATATCGTGCGGGTATTTTAATTGGATTGGTAACAGTTGTTGTTGTCGCTCCATATCTTTATTTTGCCGGCTATCAGTTTTGTTTCATTTATCTCTTACTACTTGGATTGCGATATTGTAAACTTTGGCAAGAGCTCTAAATGCGTGTAGCCAAATTAAGTGATGTGGCATCATTTTGAAATGCGTGTGTTATGATCAATCGATTGAATATGCTTTTTATCAAAAGAAAAGAGGGGCTACGGGTTGCATGCCTACTCCTCCTTGCTGCCAGTTGCAAACGGAGTGCGCCAGAGATCGAGCCCGACGTTCTTCCAGTTGAACGGCCAATGCATGTGCAGCCTGCCATACGTGCTCCCTTACCCAACCGGTCTCTTTGGGGATTTGTAGCCCAAGAGGGGACGAGCTACCTCAACGCTACATTACAGCTGCTTGCCCGTTTGTATCCGGAGGAAGTTTCAAATGGTAAGAATCAACCCTTGAAGGAGCTGGTTGCATGCTTCATTAATACAAACAGGTGGAGCGAAGACCGATACCTAAGTCTGCTCCATGCCTTTCGAAAGACCTTACCAGAGCCATATAAAAGTAGTACCCAAGAAGAAGATATAGTAGCGTTTTTGCAAAGGTTACACGAATATGTCCCTTTTTTAGGGGAAGTAAAACAGGTAGCATACAGCCCATATGCTGCGTATGGTAGCAAACGAAGCGAAAATATTACCCACTGGTTTAGTCGCCCTATCCTTTGCTTGACCTTACCGATGGATCAAAAAACCGATCTGGATATGAGTAGATGCATACGAGAGCAAAAAAGCAAAAATGAAGCTATAGACCATCTACCCGAAAAACTGTGCATCGCATTGGAACGCAAAACAGTAGACTTGAAAAAAAAATCAAGTTGGAATTCAGTGAATTTAAATGGTACGGCTTCTATTACCATTCAGCAAGATGCTGCTAGGTACTTCTCCAAAGGGTATGTATTTGATTTAGCAGCTTTTTTAGTCTCTACGGAACGCATAGAAAACCAGCCCTTAGACCGTATCATCGTGGCCTTTCTAAAATTAGAAAATAACTGGTATTGTATAAATAACGAGAAAGTAACACCGATTACCGAGGCAGAAGCCCTGCATGCATCCAAACAAAGCAGTGTGCTTTTTTATCAAAAAAGACCATAAGGAACTGGGAAATTAAAAAGCTATTAGGATAGGCTTTTAGCATCCAGCTGTCTTTCCAACTGCAACAACTTGTTTTTAACCTCCAATCCCAACGCATAGCCACCCAATGTACCGTTGCTGCGGATTACCCTGTGACAGGGCAATACGATAGACAATGGGTTTTGAGCAATTGCAGAAGCGACCGCTCGAATTCCCTGAGGATAAGCAGTTAAGGCCGAGAAGGCTTTGTAACTGATGACTTGTCCATAGGGAATTTGTTGCAGCGTTTCCCATACGCATTTTTGGAAATGCGTGCCGTGTAAGGTATACGCAACGGTAAACACAACCAACCTGGAGGCAAAATATTGTTCCAATTGCATGGCACTATCTTGGAAGATTGAAAGCGCAGCGTTTTGCTCCCACTCTTTTGTTGGAGTGGGCCTATTTTTTTGTTGCATGCTGTATATTCCAGTGAGCGTATCGTTACTGGAAGTCAACAGTAATTTCCCTATGGGCGTAGACAAATAGGTATAAAAAATCATATAAATAGACCTGTTGCGTAAGTCATTTTACTCATAAATATATAGGTTTATGGAAAATTTGGAAAATACCTGAAAATATGGCTTCATATAAGAACTTCTAACAGGAGATCTTAGATCAAGTGATATCTGGAGACCCCTAATTTTAA
>DATGWI010000093.1:0-13813 GCA_035299565.1 Amoebophilaceae bacterium
ATAGGTTTATGGAAAATTTGGAAAATACCTGAAAATATGGCTTCATATAAGGACTTCTAACAGGAGATCTTAGATCAAGTGATATCTGGAGACCCCCAATTTTAACATCGACTATTTTTTAGGACTTACGCAACAGCTCTATTAAATCTTTAAGATTATGAATCCGCTTATTTTGTTAACTCAAAAATTGAGTAATGCTTCTAGAGAACGGATAGGAGACATATCTCCTATCCGACTAAACAGTAACGATGTCATCGTATGCATGCGTCAAGGGCGCCAGTTCATAGGCTACCAATATGTAGCATCAACAGCAACGTGGCGCCATCATTGGAGCGAGCCAGTTTTTGGTCAACAGGGCAACTATCCATTGGATCGTTACCCATGGCTAGTAGCTGATAAATTGCTTAATGATGGTAAGAAGGATGTGATCATACTGCAGCATCCAGATGGTGTACGTTTTTATCAACCAGATATATCCAATGCTGGTTTAAAATTACTTAAAGAAGACACCCATTTTCATGAGGTTTATGGTCATACCTTATTATGGGGACGTTTTTATCCCGACACAGATGAAATCGGAGTAATGGCTCGTAGTCATGGTGACGGAGTTGGTTTTTATGTAATAGGACGTGATAGCCTTTGGGCTAATACCACCTATCCTCTTTTCCCTTTAGGCAGTGATTGGTCTGTTACACCAGCATGGAGTGCTGCTGACACGGAACTCTTTATAACCAAACTACGTCATAATGATCCAGCAACCATTGGGTTACGTACTACTCATGGATTAGAATTCTACCAATTTAATGCTGATTATTTATTAGAGAAAGTTATTGGCACTGCACAAATAACAAAAGCTACATTAGGCAACTCTGCACAGGATCATCTGTTTTTTGGTGACTTAACCCACCAAATATACCAAGATATTCTGCACTTAAATAACAGTGGCTTGTTTGTCTATCAATACAACAATAGTCAAAAAGATTATAGATGCTTACACCGTCATACTGAGTTCACGCAACCATATGGTTGGTTGCCGCATTATAAGGACTCTATTCGATTAACTGACCTTAACGGTGACCGTCGTGATGATTTACTCTTTACTGGACCAGAGGGAATAACAGCATTAAGCTTTGATGCGACCACCAATAGCTGGCAAACCTTGTTAGATCCAAATCAATTATCTGGAGCACAACAACGGTACGCTACTGTAGTGGGCGTCTTACCGCCCCTGCCACCTACCCTATCCCATCCATCCCTATTTATGCAAGATGCAGCAGGGAAGGTGCAATGGGCTAAGGTAATGCCAGCTCCTACCACCACCACTACGGTACGAACCACCACCACTACATCAACACACACTACTACCAGGCCTTCTAGCCATAGGGATGCCTTAGTTCCAGAACAAATTACCCGTACAAATCTTCTTGAAAAGCCCCCCTTGCGCTGGGCGGAACAATGGGACGATCGTTTCCTTAAGGAAACAGTGGATCCAGCTAGTGGTCAAGTATTTTTAAACATTCCTCTAGTAGATCTCTTTGCTTCAACCGGATGGAAATTTCAATTAGCCCTTTCTTATAATAGTCAAGTTGGAAGATCTGATTTACTTGGAGTAGGATGGTCGTTGCCTCTGGCACAGGATTACATCTTTGTTGACCATCAAGGCAGTATTTACCCTGAAGATGCACATTACTACTTGATGGCAGAAGGCCGTCCACAGCGACTAAAGTTTATAGCAAATGAAGGAGGAGTACAACGCTTTCAATTGGCCAAAGAAGCGGAAGGTGTGCAAATAACCGTTGCGTATCATCCGTCGGCAGAACGTTGGATGATCGAAGGTACAGCAGAACAAACTACTTATGGTAAAGCGAGTCGTAGTGCGGCACAAGATGCGTTGCAATGGAGTTTGGGTTGGCCTAACTGGCGTGGCATGGGTCGTGATAAGGCGGAACAGCAACCATTGATAACTGCCTGGTACTTAAACATGCGCCTGGACAAGGACAACCAAAGAACACTATATTACCATTACGAAAAAGATAGCGCCACTATAGCGGGTGGTACAACATATGATGCTGCACTGCGGCTAAAAACCATCAGCAACGGGAAAGATATGGAGCTTCATTTCGCTTATGCCTCTAAAAAGAGCAGCGACGAATATACCCCTCCTAACCCTGTAGATCAAGAGGGCAATATTATCTTCCCCATACCCCTTGCGCAGTCTCATTATTTAGAAGAATATAAAATTACCACTGCCACCTATAGCCAAGCACTACAATTTGCCTATCAAGTAAAAGATGGCAAACGATTGTTAACGGCCATACAACAACAATTGTTAGCACATACTGAACCGGTACTGCAATTTAGGTATCAATCTGTATTGGATAAACCAGCATTACAAAGCTGTACATTACTACCAAAGGGATCAACCGTTCGTTTTAATTATCAAACCCTTTCCCCACCAGCGCCTACGGTTTCACATTCTTACCCCACTCGAGAAAAAGCTAAGATGGCTTATGGACCAGATTATGCTGTTATGGCTTACCGAGACCTTAACCCAACAGCTGGCAAAGTAATCTTGCGCATCATGAATCGAGCAATGACCCAGACTAGTATAGATTGCTCCGTTGACACAGCATTGACATGCCCATCAGCTGAATCTGAAATCAAGGATTATGTTGTACAAGCTTATCCAGATTCATTTGTAGTGTTTATAGAAAGTGATCAAAAACGTACACTATTTATATTTGATCGCCAAGAACAAACTTGGTCTATAGAACCTACTATTCATAGGTTTGGAAAACAGGCTTTGATACGCTTTAGCGAAACAGTCATTGCTGCTGCAGAGCCCGATGAAAAGACCATTATGTTATTTAAACGGGGCGATAATCAGGCTGACTGGAAGCAGCAGACCCTTACCCTCCCTCGGGCTATTGCGGCACTTGCGCTACACAATAGACTAATAGTTGGTTACGATGACCATCAATTGTGGTTGTTTCGCCATGATGTTCAATCTGGCTGGAAAAAGCAATGTCTAGACAATGAATCAAATAATATAAATCGAATTATAGGATTATTTGATTTAGAGACTGAAACTAGGGAACAAATTGCAACAGCATTGAATCATCGAAATAACCTGCAAATGCTGAACAATCTTATCCTATTGAATACACTAGAGGAAAATAATGGCCTGCTTTCCTCTCATACACACCTGTTTTTGTTAGATGCACAATACAATATTGCTAAAAAACAATCATTTAAGATAGAGCGAAAAAATTTCTACCAAATTAGTCATGAATCCAAATCTAAAGATGGCAATATCGTTTATCATCTAGGTTATCTTAAAGAAGGAGGGCTTTTTAAAGTAAGGGTTAAAGATGTTTCTGGTAAAACTATTGAGGATATTAGAAATAGAAACCGAAAAGCAGATCGAATAGAAGAAATCAAAAAACAAACCAATCAAAATTCAGATTTTCAGACCACGGCCAGACAATATGTTCTGTTAGACTTGAATGTACATATTGCTGCTCAGTTTACTGCTCAGATTAGCCAACAAGGCGTTTACGTTGGCAATGATACGTTGCTACGTATTACAGGAACTGGATGGGAAAGTGAGCCATTAAAACCTACGGCTCAATCCACCAACCTCTTAGGGAAATACTTTGTTTTAGCATCTAATGATCATAAAACGCTCTTTGAACTATATAAGCAAGGCAGCAATCAAAAAAAACAAGGTAAGTCGCTAAAGACACTGCAACTACATGAACCAGGCCAGGTCATCAACCGATATCCAGCCTATATAGCCTACCATCCAGCACCAAACCAAGTGCAGGTATTAACTTTTAAGGATGGGCAGACCCTAGGACGGTCTCATACATTTTATAATGAACAATTGCTATCAGGCAGTGATTTCCAGAACTTGATAACAGCAGCCAACGCTTCATCCACTACAAGGGTGCATGCTGAACCACAGGAATATCGCGTGCGCGCTGTATCTACCCTGCTTCCGCCTAAGGAACAATCATTTGTCAACCAAATGACATTAACGGCTGGCGATACACAACGCATAAGCGCTTATGAACGTTCTTTTAAGGCTGACCAAGAAGGGCTAACCTATGCCGAAACAGTAACCATCATTCCAGGCAATAACAAGACCGCCTATGGCTGGCACGAAGCAACGAGAGCGTATCAAAGAGGCAAGGTTATCAAAACGGAACAATGGTTTGACGCTAATGGTAAGCAGATTGTAGGGCCACCGGAAGAAAAGTCCCCTGGACAAGCCACTAATACAACTACAGCTGCCTCCACGCCTAATCCCATGCTATTGCTAGACCGTAGTGGCAAATGGCTGGTGAGCGATTTCTCACCATATAGTTTGGCTGACGAAATGGTAGCCTACTATGGATTTGAACCCTATGAAAAGAACCAAATTGGTGTTCCAGTTGCCAATACCACTGCAAAGGCTTGGCGCACCAGTCAAGCCCCAATCGTTAAAGGCAATTTTCCTTTTACGGGCGAACATTACTTACAACTCAAAAGCACTACGGCTCAGTCCTCTTTTTTGGAAGGGTTGTTTCAACCACGCGATCAAGAAACTACTTATCTAGCTGCTTGTTGGATACGTTGTAGTACAGCACCAACGTTAGATACAGCAATTTCCCATCTCAGAGCCGTTATACACACCAGCAATGGGCAAAAAATTATTGGGTTAAAAGCGCAAACCAAGCAGCAAGTAGGCGATTGGTCTTACCTTGAGCTACCCCTTAATTTTCAAGTATTAAGACAGGTTTATCGAGACTATATTGCTTATCATGCAACCACATCGAGTAACCATACGCTACCATCACCCGAGGATGCTACCTTTCAGATTACCTTACGCGTAGAGGCGCCTGCTGATCAGATAGTGGATCTGGATCATATTCGTTTCGCACCCATTACGCACGACTTTCAAGCAGCCGTATACCATCCATTCATCGGTAAACCAACCGCCATTATTCAAGCCAATGGTTTGGTCACTAGAACCATTTACAACCACTTGCAACAAGAAATTTCCAGTACAGATGAAGAGGGCCAACTGCAAGAATTTACTTCCACTAGCAGAACGGGAAAATTAGTTCCCGCTCCACAAGGAAGCACGATTGATGCCAAACCCAATGTCATCACATTTGAGCCAGCATATGGATCCTATGAAATTTTTGATACCACTGCTTGGCGCAACCGATGGAAACTAGATCATACAGCTGCTTGGGAGGTTGCTCCAGGACAATTATGGCATAAACCGTCAGGCAAACACCGCATTGAGGCAAGGGCAGATGTATTTGATGGCACGCGTGCCGCCATTCGATGCTACTTTGCCCTGCAGGAACCACGAGCTGCTTTAGCGCTACATTGGCAAGGAATAGGTAGCGTAACGTTCACCCGGCAATCCGATCATTCTACCAAGGTAGCTTTACCAAATGGTGAATCTATTGCTGCATTGCCATCAGCCGGTGAGTTAATCGTTATGGTTGAACAAAATTACCTATGGCTATGGGTGGATGGTGTATTATTGGTAGACCAAGCATTGCCAATCGCTAGACCATCAACTGACAGCCCATTCACACCATGGTCATCGTTTGTACTGGAAGCACAAGGAAAGGTATTGGTTGAGGATTGTTTGATCATGAATCGCCCTCAGGTAACGGTAAAACATTACAATGCATTTGGTGAAAAGACGCAGGTAATTCAGTTAGAAGATGCGCAAACCGCTCAAGTCAATGAGGTATTGTATGATGCATTAGGGCGTGAAGCCATTACTACCAAAACAACACGGGTAAAACGGAATGCAGGTCAATCGCTGCTAACGTACCGACCGGATTTTGTTGGCAACAAAAATCCTGCTCATCCACAATCCGTCTGGCATACTGGTATCCTTGAAGGAGAAGTGAATCGGTTAAATCCTGCAGATCAAGGGATTGCTTACAAACGTACTGAGTACGCACCCAACCCATTGGATCAAGAAAAAAGCTTAGGTTTGCCTGGTCCAGATTTTTCAATTACGGGACGTTATGCTACTAAAATAAGCCAGCATTCGGGGTTAGCTTTTCTTGATAATCTATTTCCAACCCATCAAGGTTACCGTCAAAAAGTAGAACATACCCCAAATGGTAGTTTACACATTGCGGTTTTTGACCAAGGCAACAATCAGGTAGCTAAATACGTACGGGTACCAAGCTATAACCATTTATTAAGTACCTATGAATACGATACAGAAAACCGTTTGATAAAAATCTTACCTCCGCTATACCATGAAAAAGTAAATACTGCGAGTAGGTTAACAGCTTGGCAATTTGGTGAGGATCGGCTCTCTTCTGAAGAGAAACAATGGCAACAAGCGTTAGCAGCACGCTTCACATACGATAGATATGGTCGTCTGGTACGCAAGTTTACCCCGGATAGTGGTACGACAGAATACCTATACAATGCTGCAGGTCAGCAGCGTTTTATGGTTTCCATAGATGCAACCAACCAACCTCAAAAGATCGTTTATTTTAACTATGATGGCAACAACCAGTTAATGAGCACTGGACATATCAACCGTCCATTGTCTCTTACCGCTTTACGCCAGCATTTGGAAAGTGCATATTTGCCTTATGCCAAAGCATACCAGCAATTTGACTATGCGGATGGTCATTTTGATCCCCTATTGCGTGGACGCATGAAGCAGTACATTACCCATAACGATGGCGAAGTCGTAATTGAAAAATTACGCTTTGATGCCCAGCAACAAGTCATGTCCAAATGGGTTGAAAAGTTACGTTTTGATCCCCAGCAACAACTCATACCCCCAAAAGCTGTTGTGGCACAAGCTGAATCTGATCTACTTACCAACGTTGAAAAACAATATGTATATGGTAAGCTACAGCAATTGATATATCCCATAACCCTTGATGGTAAACCATTGCATTTGGTTCACAGCTACAACAGATTGGGTCAATTGGTTGGGCTAGGTACTGCCAACAACCCAACGCATTATGCTGGCTTTACTTACCATGCCACTGGTCAATTGGCTAGTGAGCAGTACCAACCCCATACAGTACATCGCTTTACCCGTAGCTATCGCTATAATTCGCCTGGATTTCTTGAGCGGATATCGGACCCTTTCCTAACCGAAGACATTGCCTATACAAATAAAGGTTATGGCCAAGCAGGCTATGGTGACGGCATGGTCATGCAAGCAACTTTTAATGCCAGTTGGCCCGTAAATGCGGATGGAAGATGGTTTCAAATACAAGAAAATGATTTAGGAGGTAATTACTCGGCAGTGTGTATTAAGGCTTTAAAACGTACTGGTTATCTAGATAATAATGGACAACCCATCAAGTTATATGTCCGAGAGGCAGAAACCGCCTTGCCATTGGTATGTGGTGGAGAAACGGGTCGGCATATGGCTAAATTAGTAACTACAAAACAAAAGCCAACGTATTATGGACACCGTTATGCTTATGGCAATCATCAAGAATTGGTCAAAGCCAAATATTTTATTGATGACACTGAAAGCCTTTCTAACCCATTGCAACCAGATTCATTTGCTAAAGCAATTCCAGGGCTGTCCAAACAGCAATCTCAGCATATTTGGGAACTACTAACCAAGGCTGGTTACATCATTGCTGATCAACAACGCAACGATCCAGCTACTGCAGTGGGCAAACGTGGAGGGACTTTCTTTCGGAATACAGATTTACGCAATGATCTATCGGCTTTGAACGATCGATATACGCTTTATGTTGAACCAATTGAACGATTTATCGTATCAGCAATTGGTCGGCAAAGTACCGTATCGCTAGCTGATTTCGAAGCAACTTTTTTACATTGGCAAGGACTTGATCTAACTTCCTCTAGACTTATTTATACTTGGCAACAAGGTATTGCAAAACAGATTGGTCAAATGTTGCTTAATAAGGGTTATCTACCCACACAAGCTACAGGTTTTACGCGCCCTTTAAACAGCAACTTTACTGCTACATTAAAACCATACAAAGGCTTTATCCCGAAGATTGTGCAAACATTATCCCAGCACTTCGCACATGGATTAGGTGCAACTGCCTTCGATGTAGCATCTTATAAGATTGACGCCAATGGCAATCATCACCTTTTTTATACTGGCTTTAATCGTTATGAGTTGGCTTACCGCAATGCTACCAATCAGATTGAAAGTGTAAAATTGGATTGGCCTATTGCGTTAAACGCATTAGAAGGAGAAAAAGTTTTTGCCATGAAACACGATGCCCAAGGCAATGTGGTCCAAGCTTTACACAAAAACATTCAACATATCGAGTACCATCCAGTTTCTCAACGTACGACACGCATTCAGCTTACAGACAACCGTACGTTGCATTTTTACTATGATGCACAAGGCGAGAGGGTGTTGAAACAGGTATTTGATGCTGAAGGTACAATCAGTCATGAAACCCACTACCTACGCGACGAGCAAGGTAAAGTGCTTATGGATCGGCAAACCAACTATGTAGATGGTTCCACTCAGAAGATTGTTACAGCTTACTTGTATGGGCCTAGAGGTCTCTTAGGGTTTATTCGTAATAATAATTTTTATAGCGTTGCTACGGATCATGCCGGTTCCGTTCGGTTGGTCATCAAGGACGGTAGCGTAGTAGCAGCTTATGATTATTTACCCTATGGCGGACTGATGCGTTCTTATGGCAATGACCCACAAGCGCATATTGTGTATCGCTACACAGGCCAGGAATGGGATGAAGAAACAGGTCTCTATAATTATCATGCCAGACTCTATGATCCAAGTCTTGGTCGTTTTTACCAAATCGATCCAAAAGCCCAATATTTTAGCCCCTATAAATATGCTGGGAATTCACCGATTTCTATAGTAGATCCCGATGGTGAGCTTGCTTTCCTTTTAACTTGCATCGTACTAGGTATTGTTGGCGCTTACCTAGGCGGAGCAGCAGCTAACAACCGTTGGAATCCAGTAGATTGGGATTTTAAAGATGGGGGCACTTGGTTGGGTATAGTAGGCGGGGGCATAGCTGGTGGATTAGCACCGTTGGGGGCTGTAGCTTCAGTTGGCGCTATTGGAGTGATCGGTACGGTTGCATTAGGAGTTGGAGTTGGCTATTTGTCAACTGCTGCTGCTAGCGGAAATTGGGATCCTTCTCAATGGAACTGGGATCGACCAGATACTTGGAGTGCGCTGTTTCAAGGAGGTGCAGCTGGTGCTGGCATAGCTGGTGGAGTAGCCATAGCACATAGCTTTGCGAATGGTGGTAAGGCGATTCAGTTCCTTAGTAACCTTAAGGCATTAAACGCTATAGGCATTGGTCAACGTGCTGTAAAGGGCATATTCTTAACGGTAAGTTATACAGCTGGTGGTAGTGTAGCCTACCTTCGTGCTGGAGCTGCCAATAACAATTTTGCCTTTTGGGAGTGGGATTGGACGAATCCAGCGACCTTTTCTGGTTTGGTAGATGGGTTTGATACTGGAATGGGATGGCCACAAAATATCATGGAAATGGGTCGTGGAGTTGGAAAATTCATTAAAAATCCTACCAAGGTTTTATTTTCAGGACAAAAAAGTTTAAAGCTGAAAGCTATTCTAAAAAACCCTAAACACCCATTGTATAGAACAACAACCAGTGTAGTCATGGCCTACTATATGGGCAGTGCAGCCAATGGAGATTTTGATGTTACGAAATGGAACTTGGCTGTTTTTTCTACTTATGAGGGCGTGCTCAATGGGGTCTTCTTTGGTAAGGATATCACTAAGACATTAAAATATATACGTGACGCTAAAGTCAAGCAGCCATCCCATGCATTGGAGCATGTCCCCAAAAACAAGGCAAATCATTGGTCAAGAGGGGTTAGTCGTTTGCTAGAGTCCATCCAAACGTCTCGGTCTCGTA
The DNA here is from genome assembly GCA_035299565.1 of Amoebophilaceae bacterium. Taxonomy (GTDB): domain Bacteria; phylum Bacteroidota; class Bacteroidia; order Cytophagales; family Amoebophilaceae; genus Cardinium. The sequence goes on from DATGWI010000093.1 coordinate 9,909, forward strand.
TAGGAGAAAAGTTCCAGCATTTAATGGTACAAGCGTTTGCTGAAGGTACAACACGGTTGTTGTCTAAGCTAAGCGACCAATCACCTGCCATAAGAAGTCAGGTTGACAGCTTTCTTCAAGGAGGTGTAAAAAAATGGCAAAGCGGAGAAAACCCTCCGCCAAAAGAGGTCCAACGGCTGATAGCTGAGGAAGCAAAACTAAAGGTTCAAGAAGATTCAGCATTAAATCAGTGGAAAGCAGAAAGTGAAGAAGCATTGAGAAAGCAGCAGGAAGTGTTTCCAGATGAGGAAGATCGTGCGTTCCTTAATTGTGGTGGACGTGCAAGGCGTAGGAAACGGATGGCAGGAAGCGGTAGTTGCTCTATTCCTACGGATATAGATAATGAGCAACCAAAAAATACAGATCCTGAACTAATTACTAATTTTATTAAGCCTGAATTAATTCAACAGCTTCTTAAAAAGGATGATCCAGGAATAAAAACAAACGAAGCAGGATATCAAGCCATTCAACCAAGCGACCAGGACTTTAAGTCTTCTTCCCCCCAAGGCTTTGCGCAGCATTTTAGCTTACTCTTGAACAAAACTCCAAATATTCTTGGGCCTACTAAACCAGATTTTTTTCTTAATCTTATTTTAGGATCAATTTTAACACAGCATGCTGTACGTGATTCATCTGATATAGCAAAAGCTGTTTATGCAAAGTTTGAAACTGTACAGATACCTAATGGAGCACAACTAGTTGAACATAAAATCCTAAAAGTTTGTTTTAAAGAAGGTGATACATTGGTGCTAAGAACCTTTTTTGCTGAAAATAAAGGTGAAACTGCTGACACATTGTATCTCCATAATTTTAAGCAACGGCTGGATGATGCAAGAAAATACAGCCCAGCTGAGTTAGATGAAATAAATAAAAAATTAGGTAATGGAGACTATAAACATATACAAGAAAATGTATTTTACATAGACGCCAATCATGCACTTTCTGTAAAAAGTTCACTAAAAATGCAGTCTGATGCTTATTTGAACGCATATACAGAGCAAATGAAAGAATTTTTAGAAAAACTTAAAAACGAAAACCTATTCCAACCTTATCTAAAGCATTTTGGGATTAACCTTATTGCTAAGACACGCTCAAACACTAATAGTAAGATTGAACTTTTCCCCTCCGGTGATGCAATAATTCAAATAGCGCAAGAAAAAGTGAAAAAAATAAATGACGCTAATATTATAAAACCTAATGTTGATGCTAATAATAATCCTATACCTAGAAATAATGAATTAAATGAAGCTCTACATGAAATTTCTAGCGACAAAATAGAGGACGTACAGAAAGGCATCAAAGCATTTTCTGAAGGGTTATTAGAAATATGGCATAAACATGCAGCAACATTTGGATTTAATATAAACTCAGAATCCGGATTTCATGGTTTTTTATATGGAGCTTTGTCCTTAAACTTTAAATACAGTCATAACCTAGATGTTTATGTAGAGCGTATTGCTGGAAGAGGTTATGCTGACTTAATACTTCTTTCTCGTAATGGACCAGATGGCAATAAGAAAAATTGGCGTGCTATTCCAATAATTATTGAACTTAAAGCAGATGGTACTTCATCTAGTAATGCAAATGATCAGATAACTGGTACTGGTTACCTCTATAATCTTAGTATGAGAACAGTAGCTAAGGAAGCTGTAGTTGTTGGTATTAATTCTAACACTCAAGTAGGAGTTACTGTAGCTAAAGGATCTATACCAGAATCTAAAGGATTTATTCAGCAATTGATAGCGAATGTGGAACAAGGCGATGATATCCAACGTGCGCTAACAACAGAACTCAAGCATTTATACTACTCTATTTCGCCTTTAGCAATTAAAAAAACAGATAACCATTATCTTAGCCGCTTAATTTTAGGAGAACTCTTATCAAGACAGAAAGAAATTCATGTTCGAAGCGATAGAGCATTAAGCACATTTGTTTTTGAAGAAAAAGGTACATGGGTCATGTTAAATTTAGTTGAAAGTAGTAAAGCAATACCCAAACAGAAGAATGGATATGAATTTGAAGATGTTGATATTAATGCTAAAGCTAAGTTACCTAATTTAGGAGATGATAAAAGAATTGATAATCTGCTTAGAATTGATATAAAAGTCAATCCTAATTCTAAGGGTGGTTGGTCTTACAGTGAACCAAAAAGAAAAGATAGTCAGGATAGCAATGAAGGGCAGTATTACTTTCAAAATATAGAAGTAAAAAGTATAGACGTAAGTAATCCTGCTCCTCCTAATGAACAAATTAGCTACAGCACGTTAAAGTCTAACGTAGACGTAAAAAAATTCTTTCCCAGCGAGGCTGATATACAAGCTGAAAAACCAACTCAAGGTCAGTCAATCGACCAAGAAAAAATAAACATCAGAAAAAAAGTAATAGAAGATCAACTAAAAAAGCTATCAGAATCCCTAAAACCTCTACAAGACATTATTAAGAGTGAGAGTGATTTTCAAGCTGTATTACAAGGGTTATTTTTAGGCCTTGCCAAACAAGTTGATCAAGGAACAATTATTAAAGTATTTCCAGAAGCCAATCTTTCCAAAGAGGGTAGAAGTGATCTTATCATATCTATGTTAAAAGAAAGAGAAAATCAACCGATACATGAAGAAGGTATTATTTTAATGGAATTAAAATACACTTCTGAGTCTTCTAACAGGGCTTTTCAGGAGCTTGACAACGGAATCAAGCAAATAGAACAATATGGACCTCATTTAAAACCTATTACTGATCTTGGCGTAGTCACCCCTATTGTAGCTGTTTTTTATCCAGAAGGTATTAGATTCGAAATACTTGATTCTCATACCATTGACCATACTTCTGGGAAAATTGTTAGAAGTCTTAGCAGGGTGGTTAGCACTGCAAATCAGCAACCCGTTGATAGCCAATCTCAATTCGCCACACCTTTGAAGGGTAAGCGCCCAGCAAACTCTAAGTACACAGATTATCCTGGTAATAAAAAGAGTAAAGCTGAAGAAAATCAAGGATCGCAAGATGGCCGAAGAAAAAGATCATTAGGATATGTAGAAGACCACGGCAATAAAACAACCATACATAGTCAAACCGAAAGTAAACTAGTAGTAGACAACGCGCTAACTTACGTTCCATCTACAACACAGGTAATAGCTCCTTACAAAAGAAATGTAGAAGAAGTTAATCCGCTAAACAATAATCTTGCTGTAGCATCTTCAGGAAGTAATAAACTACAATTCTGGCCTGTAAGTATGGTAAAAAAAGCAGGACAAGCGATTGTGTCCATTTTATCTATTAATTGGTTATCAAGCTCAAAAGAGAAGGGAATCGAAGATCCTCCTGTAAGGAATGTACTACAACCAGAACCATTGACTCAACAACCAGTTGTTAAATCCACAGCAGTGAGTGATACATTGCTAGAAGCACAGGTAGCTCCATCTGCCCATCAGCAACTCCCTTTCAACACTTCAACCACTGGTCCAACCTTATTAGAAATGGGCGACCAATGGGTTAAAAACACAGACACGAATGGGTTGCTTACCTGGGGCATCTTATTGGCCAGAAAATGGACAGGATACCGTCCAAAAGCATTCCAAGTGCCATCCCATGATCCAGCAACAGCTATAGCATTAAGTATACGGTCACATGAATGGGTAGATGCATTTATGGATCAGGTAGGAGAACAGGCTCAAGCTTGCGGTATGGAAGAGGCCACATCAGCTATTTTTGAAAACGCTGAATGGTATACCCAAGCCATAGAGACCGTCCGTAAAAAGATGGCTACAGGGCAAGTAGATGGCATTGCAGCACCCCTTTTTGAACAAGTAGTACAACAAAATAGCAGCAAAATAGCAAAAACCACTACATCCGATCAGGCGGATCAATGGTTG
>DATGWI010000094.1:0-2173 GCA_035299565.1 Amoebophilaceae bacterium
CATCTCGAGCAACCAGCTCATATGACGATTATTTTGATGACAGCAAAGAATCAGAATATACTTCCTCATCCCCAACACAAGAAATCAATATAAGAGAGCAAACTGCTGTCCAAGACAACAGTCAGCCTCAGCAAGGCATCCTGCAAAGAACCTCCGGAATAATTCGCTCTTTCGGTGATAGGCTCTTTGGAGGTGCTCAACGTCTCACTTCTGCAAAACCAGAAGCGATGGTTGATAATCAAACTGAAACATTAAATGTTTCAGAAGGTGCTGAAGCCCGCAGTCGTTTTTCTGTTGATCATGAATTTCAGAGTGTTGAACCAGATCCTGTTGACAATTCTCAGCCCAGTGGGTACAGAGAATCTGACGATCAAATTCCACCTGATTCCATTACAGAAAAACGCAAGCGTAAAAAACGGCGAAACGCAGACCTCGAGATCGCGGAACAAAGTGTCGAGTTAAATCAACCTCGATTACGCTCCGGAAGACAAGGCCGACCATGAAACATGGTGTTGGATCAAAGGTTGAGGGCAACCGCCCAAGGGTTCGTCCCTATCCATCAACCCGTCGAACCGAACAGCCTCCTCTTCCAGCAGCTCCGCGACCCCGACCAAGCATCAACCAACCGCTATTGGCGGAATTATCCGCAAATCAGCAGTGGGTTTACGTGCTCACAACGTTTCTGTCAGTTTTTTCGCAACTTCGCACTGCTTTCTGTGTTGGCGTCCGCCCAGGCCAAGAGCCCAGGTAATTATTCATTAATTACCCCTCTCAATAATGGATATGTGCTCACATCTGGTCAAAATGTGTGCAATGTCCAAAACTATGTTCCGGCTATTTTTTTCTTTGACTATGAAGAGTGGGGATCTGAAATGACCCTTCTTCAAGAAAAAATAATCGAGATCTTGCACTCTGATATGCAAGGCATGAATATATCCAACCTTGTAGTTGAGAATGTTTTGACAAACAAAATCTCAACTAGGGGGAAGAGAAATAATATATTACATGAAGCTGTTATGGCATCCAGAAGAGAGATGTTTTCAACCGCCTCACCTAGTGGAAGTACGGCTAGACCAGGCAATCCGACTCCTACCAGTACAACCACAACTACAGGTCCTGCAAAAAAGGAAATTTCCCCAGGGATCTCAGGTCCTACATTCCTTCTTTTAAACTCATTAAAAGAAGCTGTAGCATCTATACCTGTTTCCCAGGCGATTAGCCTTTTGCAAAACCTCAAAAAATATACTTCGAGTTTGGAACCGCTCTTGAAACGGTTCAAAATAAACTCCAAATTCTCCAAAATGATTCAGTCCTCCACCAAACCAATTATGCGTTTAGGTGAATGGTTCAAAGGTTCATTTTGGCGGAAATTGAGATCTGGTATAGAGGAATGGGTAAAAACAGAAAATAAGAAGGAACTGTTGGTAAAAAACAAAAATGCCAATGAATCCTTCCTATTGAAATTTGCCAGTGAAGAAAAAGAAATAGACAAGCTCAATTTCTTTCAATTTCTTCACCAGCAACTGGACACCACTGTACACGCTGTGATTAAAGCTGTACAACGTCTGCAATCCAGGAATTTACCTACCGAATTAATCGAGTTAAATTCAGTAGCCTCTACTTTTCAAGAAATGAAGAAAGAGGACCCAACACTGAATATAACTGAAGGTCAATTTCTGTCGTTAGCCGGTACCCACTCTTTGACTTATCCAGTCTCGACCGAGTGCTCTAACACTCGAAGTTGTCCTTTACAAATTATCACCTTTATTCCCTCTGTTGAAGAAAACAATAGATTTGAAGAAAAGTTGATACATACTTTGCCAACCCGGCATCAAGGAATTCTACTGAATGATTGGCATGTCCTGCAACCGACGGTGAATAAATTCCTATATTCACCCTCCAAAAAGTTAGCACTGGAAAAGAATGAAGAAGATTGCATTCCTTCCAGCGCTAGCGATATCTGTTCTTTGTGCTCTATCAACGATGCACAAAGACCAGCTGGGAATACGTGTTTAAAAACAATGGCTCTTGAGAAAGATCCATGGGACATCTGTCCCTATGTTAAAACACGCAATCCCAAGGACAAGGCTATTCGATTAGGCCAAGGGACTTGGGCTTACTCGGATGACACGCCAGGTCATATCATCGAAAAATGCAACTCAAAAGAAGTTGT
>DATGWI010000095.1:0-6084 GCA_035299565.1 Amoebophilaceae bacterium
AGGGCAAAGAAAGTGGCAATGAACAAAGCTCCACTGGGCCCACAATGAGTGGGATGAACACCAACAGGGCTGTTATGCGTTCATTTTGTTTTGAAAGGTGATCACAATCGCGTTCATGAACGGCAAAAACAGAAGAAGTGTAAGGCGTTCATTTGCACGTTCATCTGAAAAATGGGAAATGAACGCCGTTCAGCGTTCATTCTTCCCAAGCGGGAAGGCCTCCACATCGTTTGGTGCTTGCGCAACGATATTCATGCAAGCACACCCATCTACCATTCAACGACGTTGAGCAACGCGCAACTACAATGCGTCTACCATTCGAGTTGGCCAAAATTCACCGCTTCGTTTGGTGGTTGGAAATCTACCACTCCAGGAGGCTTGTAGGTGTAGATGATTGGTAGTTGTGGAACAACGTCTCGTGTCCCTCATGTCAGGCACTAATTTTGAGGAGGGGATTTACTCATCGCATGGTTGTCTTTCCGTTGATGCGCGACGTGCAGGTTGTGCACTTAGCAAATACATTCCGTGTACTAACAGAGGAGCTACTCACAATTGGTAGATGGTCACGCACCAGTCGAGTATTGTTCAAGGTGATGTTTTGCTGCTTGTGATTGTTGCTGCAATTCTGCTAAGTGTAAGATCACCATTGTTGTTGCAGTGCACGATCATTCATTTTTTTAGGCATCACACCAAAACATTAAGGGGGCTGTGATGATGGGTCTGTATGACCTTACGTACTGTACTTTGAAGACCAAATTAGGTAATTTCATAAAGTTCTGTTGTGATACAATGCAACATGTGCGTTCAATGCCTGAAGAATATATACAAGTACATTATGTTGGTATAATTTTTACCATTTACAAAAACCATGCTGCTGGATTATGTTGAATTCTATGATTGGTGTTGTAATGATTTAGCTGTTGCCATGTTAGTGAATTCTCTGATTGGCATGTTGGAAGTTCATTGTTGTATTTCACCTGTAATATCTGTTGTCACAACATGGATGTTGCAGTGATAGGGTATTTTCAAAATGAAGGCAGATTGGAAATGAATAATCCTCTATTGCTTCTGATGATCCCAATGTATTACTGTACATGGTGAGCAAAGACAATGCAATCCGGATCTCATGAGCTTTAGGTGAAAAATGTCCAAAACATCTTCCATACACCCCTCACTTTCATACAATTACTTGACACTCTTGCTGGACACAGCAGTTGCATTCATACACTTCACTATTATTGCTGGTAATTGAGGAAGGCTGACAGGTCATTATTTGATGTGATCTTCAACTGGTACCATATGCAGAATCTAAAAATGTACAGCAACCAATAGCTTTCCATAGTTCTCATTCCTTCACCCATCAAACAATTATGCATGCTACCATAGTAATGCGTGCACTCAAACCTCAGATACTCTATATTCACTATGGAAAGCTTGCTGAACAATGGCTAATTGAAATGCAATCAATGTTGTTTGTCAACATCAATGTTGTTTGTCAACATCAATGATGTTCTCACATGCATTGCCAAAGTTTCTCGACAAAGACAAATTTCAAATCATACTTGATGGTTTGTGTCTTATTGATGAGGTACTCTTGGACAGCAGTCCCAGCCTGTGCTCCTGGTTGTATTACCAGGTCCACAAGATATTGTGAAAAAGTCAACTGTCTGTTGGATTCACCAACATTGATGTTGACATACACTGATTGCCATTCAACACTGTTGGAGTGGATATAAGGTTCACCTTCAGCTTGTGGAGACATTGCTGCAAATTCATAATTCTTCAGCACAGCAATGTACATGGTAATGTCATTTCAGACCTTTCTTGCACATTTCTATGAAAAATTAGTTTTTTAACTATTCAGGAAAGAGAATTCATGAGCTGCTGACCTTATGTGATTGCAGTTGAATTCTTGTGGTTGACTGTATATGATTCTTTGGCCTTTGTTTCCTTATCTTTGTTTTAGTGCATTGCTTAGTACACACAGGCAATGGAGGGAGAGTTGAGAAGGTAAATCATCACCATCTATTCAGTATAGTATAATCAGCAGATGTGAACCCAGTGCAAAATAACCATCCAGTTCATATGGTACATGGAAAACAGGAATAAGAAATCAGGATAGTTGTGAGACTCATCAGGCAAAGCACCATTCAACATTTTCTAATACATTTTGAGTGCTTCACATAGTTGCGATGGACTCACTATGATTGTCTTGGAGAGTGGCAGAAGTGTTGATCATTCTCATCATACTGTGTGAAAAATAAAGCACTACAAAAAGCATGAGGTACTGTGCATGAGAAAACACAATTGAAGAATGGAAGATAAAGTTTCAGCCCTTCAATATTGTGTACATGAACCTCATAGAGTTCAGAAGATGTTGAGTTCAAAAGATTTCACAGGATAACACTTCAAAAAATATTTTCTGCACCACCCTGTATACATTATTCTATGTAGAAATGCACTCAGATTGCTGACTTTGATTAAAACAACCAAAAAGTGACTGCAATGTTTCATATCAAAAAATTTGTGAAGCACCTGGTAGAAGTCAAGTTTGGCTACTGCTGCGCAAACAAAGCTGTTTTCATAAACTGACGATGTTTTACAACATCATTAGCATGTTGCTATCTATCTTACAGTGCACATGTGTATGAACGCCAATGATTACTGCATAAAATGCGCAAAGCAAACATTTTAACATTGCAATAATCCTTGTCACTCAGAATATGCATCAAGAATTCCTTTGATGACCCACCCCATATCATTCTGTTTTGAACAGCATGAGAGCATATAGTAGAGGAATCCCAGCTGCTGGGAGCCGGTAACAATGAATAGGAAGAGAAGAGGGGAGGAGAGAAAAGGGGCCAAGCTCTGCTACCATCATGCTCACGAGGGGCAAATTCTGAAGTCAAGAGGAAAGAGGGGGATGGGAACCAAACCCTGGAGCTTTTTGGCGCCAACATGAACCCTCTTTCAGTTATCCAACCGTTCTGATGGAAGCAGGATGTGACAATTTGGAGTGAAGCAAGTGAGAAGTGATGTGGAATGCGTGTTGGACTAGACAAAAATTGTATTGAATGAATTTGATTGTTGTGTGATTTCTGAAGTTCATGTATTATATTTATTCCAATGAACTGATGATGATGTGCATTTTTTGATACTTCTCAGCAGTATACTATTTTAATATGAACTCATCAAGTGTTGAAATGCAAATCTTCAAACAATATAGATTAAAATGAAGCTTGGTTGACATAAAAGATATGCAAATATTTGTACAACTCATATTTTATAACCTTGAATATATCATGCTGATTTTACTGCATTGATTTTGGCAACTAGATCACTGGGAAAGGGTGTGAGTTTTTGTGATAATTAAAACTAACCCTGCTGAACAAGCAGGGATTCCTTTTGAGTTGCTGCATTCAAAATAATCTAGAAACTCTTTGAAAAATAAAACGTTGAAAATGTGGTGGTAGCGTAAGTGTACATCATCATTAGTCTATTGGCTGTACAGTGTTGTAAATCAACAACTGTATGACTGATTCAACATATGCTTTCAACATCTCATCTCTGTGTTTCAGATTATTCGAATGCTTTGTTAACAAAGTGCTTTGATATGTAGCACATCTGAGAGAAGAGGGTGCTGTTGAAGCTGTCTATTATTCTGCATTTGCTGTCAAATGGCAACACAGCAAAGAAAAAGTAAGTTCCTGTCACCTATTTGCGAATTATTGTTTGTTCAACATCTAAATCAACAACAATGTTGTTTCACCAGTGTACACTGTTCAGACGCTTTTGACATCTGCTGATCATTTGCTGTAGCTATATGCATTTCATCAGGTGTATGTGGATGATGAGTGCATCTGATTATAGATAGACATTAGCTCATGCACATTTGAGACGCAGAATTACAAATGCATGTATTTCACAGAAACATCTTGCAATTTTCATCATAAAAGTTGAGCAGCACAACGTTATCCAGCAGCATGTGTGATTTTCAAGTATATACCGTGATGAAATCAAAACTCTTCCTGCATTGTCTGTTCTATGTCTTCCAATTAATATTTTCTTCAATGGAATTTCTCACTGATTATGATTGATGTTTCAGTTGCTGGAATTTTCACCATGAAGCACCTGTCTGCCATCCTGCTGATGGACCATGGGAATCTGTTGGCAACATCATGGGCGTCTCCAGCATTGTGCCTAATTCATCAGGTGAGGAAATAAATAATTACCTCAAATTCTGATAGTGTAGCCATCTATACTGATTGCAAAATGCTGATTGGTAAAGTGTGAATTAGAAGGGAAGTCTTGTTGAACGTCAACTTTGGAATAAGAGAGCATCTTGTGACAAATTTCTCATTAATGCATTTCTGTGATTTTCTATGATTTGATACATTGAGAGCCAACGCATCTGTGAAAGTGAGAAGCATCATGTATGATAATCACAGACTGCTTATTAAAATGTGATGAAAACTGTTGTAGCATTGCACTCTATGCATTGAAAGGCTAACAAGCTTGATTTATTCAACAGTGCCTTCAATGCGGATACAACATTCCTCGTTGTGAAATGGATGGCTTCTTCCCAATGGATGGGGCAATGCATCGGAACAACTACCTTGCAGAGAACAACATCTGGTAAACAAGCACAGTGCTCAGCCCACCTGTCATCCACGTTTTCTGATTGCAAGAAATTCAGCTACTTTTGAGAACATCACAGACTGCTTGCAGATGTTGTTGAACAACATTCCCTTATTTTGCTGAGAACTTGATGTTGTAAGTGACTTTTATTTCTGAGCGATTTGTTGATCTGTATATTGTGAGCTGAATTGCTTTGTTGAATCTGGCATGTTGCTGAGAATTAGTTTGCAATGATGTGACTGATGAACTTTTTCATGATGTAATTTAAAATATTGTTGGGCTGCCAAAGACAATGTTGAATTGAGAAGTGTTTGTGGGACAGTCAACTCAGAATAGGAGTTCATTATTGCAAAAATGCCTATAAGTTTAAAAATGCAGTATTTTCTTCTGAATCAAAAGTTGAAAAGCTAGAACTTATGCTCATTTGTAAATGTTCTATAAGAATCTCATTTTCTTGTGACACATTGTTTTTTATAGTTTGCTGGTTCATTTTATGCTTACTGTTGTACTGATGTATTATTTATTTTTGAGGAAGTTTTGCATTACAAGTTGTGAATAAGTATGATACACTTTGCATTTTGTGTGTTTGTTTTCTTGTGATGATCCATTGTTTGTATACTTGATGAAGGCATAATGAATGAACCTTTTCAATGTATCCAATGTTTGGCTCTAACATTTTGTTTCAGTGTTGTGCATACAACTTGGTGGTTGTGAACTCAGCACGATCGATTGTGAATACAGCAACAGTCGATCGTGCATCTTACACAACCAACGTTGTACACAACATGACTGCTCCTCGTTTGGTAGTTGCCTGGTAGATGCACAATCAGCGTGCCGCCTAGGCTGCAAACTGCATCGTATGGTGCTTGATTCGTCGTCGCCCATTTCATCTCGTTTGGTAGACGCTCCGTAGTTGTGCATTGCTGCATGAACGGTCGTTGACCATCTACGATCCGCGCTGCAGCACCCCCTCCGCACACGTTGTATTGCAACGCGCGGTTCTGCAATGCATCTACACAACGAACACCAAATATCTGGTACCAAACTTTGCGCGACGGTTCGTTGTCGCGCATTCAACAAACGGTGACAAAAACACCAAACAAGCACCTCCCGGCGACCAACCCCTTGCCGCTTGGGTACCTTTTAACAGTATTGATAATGAATGTTTCGGCAGTCCAGAACCCTTTGTACCCTTTTGAGAAAAATTTTGTGGATAGTGAAATGCGCACCTTGGCACCTATTGCAAATTTTGGATGTGTTTGATCCGTATCTGATGACCAAAGATGTCCAGCATACAGCTTATTTAACACTGTACTAAGAGTTGACTCATTCACTTCCTTAGGTGCCATACCGATTGTTCTATGGTCCGTACTATTATATGTATCCATTAACTCTTGAAATCTATCAATATACCGATTTGTTTGGTAAGAGCTCAGATAACGATAG
>DATGWI010000096.1:0-38649 GCA_035299565.1 Amoebophilaceae bacterium
TAGACCTGTTGCGTAAGTCATTTTACTCATAAATATATAGGTTTATGGAAAATTTGGAAAATACCTGAAAATATGGCTTCATATAAGAACTTCTAACAGGAGATCTTAGATCAAGTGATATCTGGAGACCCCTAATTTTAACATCGACTATTTTTTAGGACTTACGCAACAGCTCTATTTTGTTTTTACCTACCGACCCATATATACTCGATCGGAATCAAGATACGAGTTCCAAACGCTGGTCCGTACTGCCAACTGCGCCTTTGAAGAAAGGAGTGAATAGAAAGCATGCTATTGCTTTCCACCTCCTTTCTTCAAAGGCGCTAGATTTTTTTGGTTACTTTTTTGATCCATCCAAAAAAGTAACGCCCGCCCGGCGAGGGCAGGTGAACTAGGTGCGAGATCGTATAACGAATGCGGCATCTTGATTCCGATCGAGTATATACGTACTTATGCGTGCAACAACCAATCCACCAACAGACGCACACCAAAACCTGTTGCACCTGGATTGTTGTATGCCCATGCTTTTTGGGTAGAGACAGTTCCAGCAACATCGATGTGCACCCAAGGTGTTTTTTCTACAAATTGCTTTAAAAACAACGCAGCTGTAATGGAGCCTCCTCCTTTTTTACTGCCTGTATTGCGCATATCTGCTGTAATTGAATGCATGGATTCGAAATAGGATTCCTCAAGAGGCATAGGCCAAATTTTTTCTCCGGTACGGGGAGAAGCAGCCATAAGGCCATCCATCAAGCGTTTTTCTGTTCCAAACATCCCGGCTATACGCTCACCAAGGGCTATTACCATAGCGCCTGTGAGGGTAGCCAAGTCGACAATGGCATCTACCCCCAACCGTTCTGCGTAGACCAAGGCATCGGCCAATGTAAGCCTTCCTTCTGCATCTGTGTTGTCGACTTCAATGGTTTTTCCATTAGAAGCAGTAACGACATCGCCTGGTCTGGTGGCCTTGCCATTGATCATGTTTTCGGTAGCAGCAACAATAAAATGGATTTCTTTGTCTGGTTTTATGGCGCCTATGGCTTCTGCTACACCCAAAATGGCGGCAGCTCCTGACATGTCGTATTTCATCAATTCAATCTGTGAAGCACCTACTTTCAGGTTTAATCCACCAGAATCAAAGGTTACTCCTTTTCCTATAAGTGCAATCTTTTTAAAAGGAGCATTCGGATCTATTTTTTTGGGTTTGTAGCAAAGGTGGATAAACTTAGGGGGGGTATCTGATCCTTGCGAGACCGATACATAAGCGCCCATGCCCAATCGTTCGCAATCTTCTTTTTCAAGCACGTTGATTTCCAATAAATGTCTCTCTGCAAGTTCTACAGCAGTTTGGGTTAGTTTAGAAGGTGTCATATAATTGGCTGGTGCATTGGCCAATTCTCTAGTCAAACAAACGCCTTTGACAATTTTTTTTGCAAGCTGAATGGGTTCGTTGTTTGCTAGGGTATGTAAGAAATGAACGCTTCTGAGATGGGTAATTTTGGTATCAGGATGTGATTTAAAACGTTCGTCACAATGTGCAGCTAGGAGTATACCTTCTGTAAATGCTTTTAAATGTTCTGGCTCGTTTAAAAGCTTTGCAAAGTTTACCATGACCGATTTGCTGTGTAGTTGCACGCATGCTTTGTACACCATGCTAGCGGCTTCTCGAATGGTTTCTTGGTCTACGGCTTCTTTTTTACCCAGACCTACCAAAATGACCTTGCCTACTTTGTGGAAACAATTTGCAGAGACGGTTGTCCCTTTCTTGCCTGAAAATTGGGTTTCCTGAATCAAAGGCATGACCACATTGTGGTAGAAGTGCTCGTTGATCAAGTGATCGGTACAAGGGTCTGGTCCGTTTTCACTTTCAAAAACGTTCAATGCATAACAGCTCATTTCTTCTTGAGGTGCCTGTCCGTTTATAAATTCAAATTCAACAGTAGGGTATTTCATAACGATAAATAGGTATATGGAAATTGTTTAAAATCAAATAAATATATAATCAGTTGTAACCATGTCCGGTACGCATCTACGGATGCAATCTGTGATTGCCTCATCCAACAGCACGGCACAACCAATAAGTTGCTAGGAAAGACTGCTTTTCTCCTCCTTTGTGCAATAACGCTTGATTTTTCAACCCTTACTTCATGGTGAAAAAATGCTATTGCCTTCGTGCGTTCAAACGGTTAGAGGGGCAAATCGCCCATATCGTCTTCTTGCATATTGTCTGGAGGGATGGGGTTGGTCATCCGAACGTTTCCGGAAGAATGTTTCATTTTGAGGCTATTCAGCAAGGTAAGTTGCTGGCCAACGACTTGTGTAATGTACCGTTGGTGTCCCTCTTTATCGGTATAGGCTCGATGACTCAACTTTCCTTCTACGTATACCTGACTTCCTTTGGCAAGGTATTGCGCAGCAATTTCTGCATGGGGTGTCCATAAGACAACCTCGTGCCAATCTGTATGGTTTACTTTTTCACCAGATTTGGTTTTGTAAACATCATGTGTGGCCAAAGCAAGTTGTACCCGCATACGGCCATTTTCCAAATAACGTACCTCAGGATCTTTACCTAGATTGCCCAAAAGAATTACTTTATTTACAGTTGACATGAGAATTGCTCTGAAAAATAGGTGCTATATATACAATACAATGATACACTCGATCGGAATCAAGTTTCCGGATTGCACCCCTGCGACACAGCCCGGCTTACTCCGTACTTTTGTTTGGATACACAAAAATAGAAAAATCAAGCGCTGATTGAAAAATGGAGGTGGAAAACGATGGCACGCTTTCTATGCACTCTTTTTCTCAAAGGCTCGAGTACCGTACGGGAACATTACACACTACAGCTTCAAGGCCTGTCCCACAACACGGTTGCCTAACCGAAAACTGCTTCTTCCAACGCAAATGCATTGCTTAAAATAAAACATATATTTTCATATCCCCAAATCTTTTGCATGCATAAAGACACTTCTTGTTCAAAGTATACAACGTACTTCAAACAAGGCGTTCCAAACAGGCTCGTGCAGCGAGGTAACTTCGGTGGGCTTCTTTTCTTGCTTGGAGCGAACGCTGAATGAGAAACGTAAGCAGTTGGGTAGGATTTAAGCCAATTTCGGCTGCTTGGTGAAACAAAAAAGACGAGGGGTTCATACCAGCAGTTGTATTGGGATCGTTTAAAATGATCTCGTTTGCATTGGTTATAAAACCATCTATGCGTGCATATACTTGACAATCCAGCAATTTGAAAAGCGCAACTGCTTTTTTTCGAATTTCTGATAACATAGTGGCAGTCAAATCCATAGGGGTTTGCTTGCGTACAATGCCCGGCAAATATTTGGCTCTATAGTCAAAATGCACGCTTTCTTTGAGCATTTCGGTGGGTGATAGCGCAATGGGGTACCCCTTTTCTGCCTCTAACACAATGCAAGAAAATTCGCGTCCTGCTACAAAAGCCTCGATCAGAATGTTTTCTTCGGCACATACGTTAACCAATAGGCAGGTGTCCTGATGTGTTTGAAAGTAGTTTTCTAGGTAGGTTAGCAACGAACGAGGGGTATAAAAGAGATGCTTGCCAATGCACAAGGGAAATCCAATGCCTTCACGCACATCTGTAAGCGTATAGAGCCATTTTTTTTTATCTTCTATGGACCATTGTTGCCACGTTTCATGGGTCAATGTTTCTATAAAGAAGGATCGATGTACGGCTGTTTCAAATGCAGAGACGCTGTTTTCTTGCACAATGGAAACGCCTATGGATGAACCTTGGGTGCTGCTTTTAACGACAAAGGGCAGGCCAACGGTAGCAATAACATGCTCTAGGAGTGCTTCTTTGTCTGTTGTATCTAGCCATTTTTGTTGGGACAAAACCACAGAAGGGGGTACTAGGAAACCAGCATGCCGCAAAAGTTCTCTTTGAAATATTTTGTGGACACCCAGTGCGGCAGGGAGGATGCTGGAACCAACGTAAGGGATTTGGTACCAATCCAAAAGGCCTTGTATGGAACCATCTTCTCCATAAGGGCCATGCAAACAGAGAAAGGCCATGTCAAAATGGTCCTTAAAACGAGCAGGTTCTATTTTGCTTCCTATGCTTGCAACAAACTGTTCTTGTTGTTCGGAACTATATCCTTCTATCGATTCTATGTACAAGGGGATGTTCCAATGGTGTACAGTGTCGGTAACGGAGGGATAAAATTCTCTGATGGTACCCTGATACAAGTATTTCCAATCGAGTAAGATAAAGTTACCCAGGCTGTCTACAAAAATAGGAACAGGCATAAAATGGTTTCGATCCAAATGGTCGCAAACAGTACGACCACCTGAGAAAGAAATCTCTCGTTCCCGAGACATGCCGCCAAAAAAAACACCTACTTTAATAGGCATATGCACACGAGTAGCCACAAAGACAAACGAAAAATGGTTCTTGTATAGATCCGATGCTTAAGCCATTTTCAACAATGGCTTGTTGTTGACTCCCGTTTCTGGTCCCAGCAACCCGATACGCATTTTACTCAATTGTTCTGCTGCATATGCTTTGTCAATCAGCACTTCTTTTGTTTCCTTTGTAGAAGGTGCGGTATACATGATTTCACTCATAATACTTTCGCAAATGGCACGCAATCCCCTGGCACCTAGTTTAAGCAGTATGGCTTGTTCTGCAATAAAATCAAGCACTTCATCGGTAAAGGTCAGGGTAATATCATCCATTTCAAACAACTTGGTGTATTGCTTGATCAACGAATTCTTAGGCTCGGTGAGGATGCGACGCATGTGTGGTTGTGTAAGCGGCTCCAGTCCGCGTATCACTGGAAGACGACCTACCAATTCTGGTATCAGTCCGAAGCCTTTTACGTCTATGGAACTGACATACTTCAGCATTTCTTTTTCATGGATCCTGAACTTGTCGCGCTTGCCAGAGGCATCAAAACCAATGGCTTTGAAATTGATTCTCTTTCCAATATTCCGAATGATACCATCAAATGAGCCGCCGCAAATAAACAAAATCTTGTCTGTATTGACGCTTACCATGCGCTGATCTGGGTGTTTTCTACCGCCTTGTGGTGGAACATTTACCAAAGATCCTTCTAGCAGTTTTAAAAGAGACTGTTGCACGCCTTCGCCACTTACGTCCCGGGTAATGGATGGATTGTCCCCTTTTCGGGCGATTTTATCGATTTCATCGATGTATACAATCCCTTTTTCAGCAGTGGCAACATCTTGGTTTGCGACCTGTAACAGGCGGCTAATGATGCTTTCTACGTCTTCACCTACGTATCCTGCTTCTGTAAATACAGTAGCGTCTACAATACAAAAAGGGACTTCTAATATTTGTGCCAAGGTACGTGCCAAATAGGTTTTTCCGGTACCTGTTTCACCCACTAAAAGGATATTGGATTTCTCAATCACTACGGCATCTTCTTCAACGGGCTGCATAAGCCTTTTGTAATGGTTGTATACAGCAATGGACAAGGCTTTTTTGACTTCTTCTTGACCGATTACATACCCATCCAAGTAGTCCTTCAGTTGCTGGGGAGTCAGCAATTGTAGCGGCTTGATTTCATGCAACTGACAGTGGTCTTTTTGGAGTTCAACGATTTGCATAGCCTGAGTGATGCATTCGTCGCAAATACGGCCTTCTGGTCCTGAAACCATTACACCAACCATATCACTGCTTTTTTTACAAAAAGAACAATGGGCTTTCATACTCATAGCTGTAAAATTGTATAGTAATTAATAAAGCGCTTTCATAACTGGTGCTGATGGGCCATTTTGCTGTCATACTTTAGATCGCTTGTCTATTGTTCCAACTTACTAGGCTTGCGGTACACGACTTCGGTATGCCTCAAAATGGTTCAACCAGCGCTTCGTTCTAACCAAAGTTGATTTCATGTTTCTTTTCTAAAACAGAATCAATTATTCCATATTCTTTGGCTTGGTTAGCCCGCATCCAATAATCTCGATCTGCATGACGTTCTACTGAATCGTAGTCTTTCCCTGTGTGTTTGGAGAGAATGGTATAGATGTCTTTTTTGATTTCAATAAGCTGTTGTATGGTAATTTCCATATCGGAGGCTTGTCCTTTGGCTCCTCCTAGTGGCTGATGAATCATGATTCGAGCATGCGGCAAAGCAGAACGTTTGTTTGGAGCACCTCCGGCCAACAACACAGCTGCCATGGAGGCGGCCAACCCGGTACAAATGGTAGACACATCGGATGCAATGTATTGCATGGTATCGTAAATACCCAATCCTGGGTATACGGACCCTCCTGGACTATTGATATACAGAATAATATCCTTCTGAGCATCTACAGATTCTAAGAAAAGCAGTTGGGCAATGATGATATTGGCTATCGCATCGTCTACTTGCGTTCCTAAGAAAATAATGCGATCCATGATGAGCCGTGAAAAAACATCTACCTCTCGAAAGTTCGATGGTCGTTCTTCAATAACGGACCGAGTCATGTTTTCTACGTCTGTGATGTAGTCACTCACCTGTAAGCTGCTCGCGTATTTGTTCTTAACTACAAATTTTTTAAATTCTTTTTGATCTGACATAATGGAAGCAATACTATATAAGAGAAAACGTACCGTCTACTTCTACTTGATTCAAATAGCCTCTGGAAAGATAACACAAATTACTGTACTAAAAAAATTATCTACTGAAATGTATTCAAGTCGAGGTTTTTACAACACAGGTATTTTAAAACACCACTGGATTATACACAAGGGAAATACAGATACGGGATGGTGGCCCTGACCAACCGAACAAATCGGACACGCATCATTTCTCAAGCAGTGAACCAATAAACGAGTGGGTATCAAATGGCTTCAGGTCTTCTAGCTGCTCTCCAATGCCGATGTATTTGATGGGAATGGCAAATTGATCGGCTATGCCTAAGACAACCCCGCCTTTGGAGGTTCCATCTAGTTTTGTCATTACAATTCCGGTAACTTGTACAGCAGCAGTAAACACTTCTGCTTGTATAAAAGCATTTTGTCCAGTGGTTCCGTCCAGGACCAGCAGCACTTCGGATGGTGCACTAGGGAGACATTTTTGAATGGTTCGTTTGATCTTAGCAAGCTCATTTATAAGATGTGTCTTGGTATGCAACCGACCTGCTGTATCTATGATGACCACATCTGCCTCAGAACGAATGCCTTGCTGTACAGCTTCGTGCGCAACAGAAGCAGGGTCTGTTTGCATGTCGCGTGCTACTACAGTAGCTCCTACACGCTGGCCCCAAATGGAAAGTTGTTCTACAGCTGCAGCTCGAAAGGTATCTCCTGCTCCTAGGATGACTTTTTTACCTTCTGCTATAAATCGTGCAGCAAGTTTGCCAATGGTTGTGGTTTTACCTACGCCGTTTACGCCTACTACAAGTATAACATAGGGGAGAACGGGAAGGGCATTCGGAATAGGGTTGTCCCTAGATGGGGGAATGGCTTGAAGGAGGGTAGCTACTTCAGACCGAAAGATTTCATCCAATTCGCTTGCATGGAGGTATTTGTCTCTTGCCACCCGTTTTTCTATGGCGCTTATGATTTTGGTGGTAGTAGCTACCCCAACATCTGCACCAATAAGCAGTTCTTCCAGTCGATCTAATACTTCATGATCAACCGTAGATTTTCCAGAGATTGCTTTCGCGAACTTGCTCCAGAAAGAATTCCGTGTTTTAGCAATCTCTTCTTTGAAAACTTCTTTTGTCTGGCTTTTTTTAGAAAAAAAATCAAAAATACCCATACGCATCTAATGTTGTTTTTGCTTGTACCGAGGCTGTTGCTATGAAAACAAGGTGCACTTGGGCATTATTGCTATACGCAAACACTGAATATAACATATGCTGCGCATGTTGCCATTTTCGGCACAAGAACTTCTAAAAAATAACTTATAGAACCTTCTATTGCAACAACCTTGAACCAAATATACTGGAGCAAAATACGGATATAAATTTGATTTTAAAATCTAAATCTAAGCATTTCCCTTCAGCACTTCTTGTACCATTTCAGGTGGCACAATTCTACTCCGAAAAGTATATGCGCCTGTTTTTTCTGATTTTTTTGTGTGGATGAGCTTAACCAATTTTTTAGCATCTCCTTTGGACAGCGTTGCTATTACTTTCTTTGCCATAATGCTTGAACAACCTAATTATTTTATTTCCTTGTGAATGGTATGACGCTTCAATATGGGATTGTATTTTTTCAATTCCATACGTGCAGTAGTCGTGGTCCGATTTTTTTCGGTACAGTAACGGGACATACCAGCCATTCCACTTGTTTTGTGCTCGGTGCATTCCAAGATTACTTGCACCCTACTCCCTTTTTTTTTCGCCATGTTTGTCTACTTATTCGTTTGATGTCGAAGCTTTTTATACCAGCCAATGGTATTTTTTGGCCAACGTTCCTTGCTTTTTTGCCTCTTTTAATACTTTGCTAATTCCTTTTTTATTGATGGTACGCATTACAGATGTGCACACTTTGAGCGGAACCCAAATACCTTCTTCGGGAATATAGAAGCGTTTTTTCTGTAAATTAGGATAAAACCATCTCTTGGTTTTGTTATGCGCATGCGAAACATGGTTTCCAACAATCGCTTTTTTTCCTGTGATATCGCAAACTTTTGCCATCTTTATAAAACTTTTAAAACATCTAACGAATATACTGAAAACAGCACATTTTTCAAAAGGCTGCTGCACCTATGCACCCTGGTGTTGCCTTTTCCTTGGGAGCAAGCGGGCTTTTGGGGCCCGATTTTAAGTCGGATCTATCCGAAACAATGGTTGGTCGTATTCCACAGGAGACACATTATCAACCAATATTTCAACTATTTTCCCTGAAACTTCTGCCTCTATTTCATTGTAAAGCTTCATAGCTTCTATGATGCATAGTTTGGAACCTTTGGTAATTTTATCACCTACTTGTACAAACGGGGGCGCATCTGGATGGGATGCTCTATAGAAGGTACCAACCATTGGGGAAACAATGGTTATGCAGTTCTTAGGAGGAGCTGGTGCCACAGGAGCAGCATCCGGCAACGTGGAGGCCGTAGGCAATGGAACCTGTTGCGCAACTACTTCCGGCAATAGGGGTTCAGTAGGCAGTGGTACCTGCTGCGCAACGGCTATGTTTCTTTTTATGTGTAGTTTCAGGGCTTCTGTTTCAAGCTTGACTTCTTGCAAACCAGACTTGGTAATAAAGTCGATCAGATCTTGTATTTCTGTAACGGTGGTCATGATTTTTTTTGTTGGCTGGCACGTTCTACATAGAGTCCTGTACGGGTATCAACCTTAACAAGATCTTCGTTATCGATAAACAATGGTACTCGAATCTCTACGCCCGTTTCTAAGGTGGCTGGTTTTAAGGTTTTTGTAGCCGTATCGCCCCGTATACCGGGTTCGGTGTAGGTGACTTGCAACAAAACAGAGGGGGGCAATTCACAACGTAAAACAGCATCTGCATCATCATGGTAGACTATTTCTACCGGTTGTCCCTCTTTTAAAAATTGGGGGGCACTGATCAATATTGGCTCAATGGTAAGCTGCTCAAACGTTGCGGTGTGCATAAAAGTATAACCTGTACCATCTTTGTACAGGTATTGATAGGGCCTTCGTTCGATGCGTGCGATGTTGATTTTAACACCTGCATTAAAGGTATGTTCGATGACTTTGTCTTTGGTCAGACTTTTTAATTTGGTTCGAACAAAGGCGGCTCCTTTTCCTGGTTTTACGTGCAAAAATTCTATTATGGTATAAATGTCATTGTTCCATACAATACACAACCCATTTTTAATGTCGCTTGTAGTTGCCATATGCTTTTTTGATGATTTTATAGAGCACACTTATAACTGGCCCTGAACTACTACAGCATGCCGTAGTATTGACTCTGGTATTCCTAGAAATCCTCATTCATCCCTTTGTTCTGAAAGCACACGCGTACCCTCTACACCATCGTAACCCCAAACCAGGTACATAGCGCCCCAGGTAAAACCTCCTCCGAAAACCGTGCAGATGAGCTTGTCTCCTTTTTTCAACTTCTGTTCGTATTCCCACAAACAGAGGGGAATGGTAGCTGCTGTTGTATTGCCGAATCGGTCTATGTTGGACATTACTTTGTCTGGTAGAATGCCCACGCGATTGGCCACGGCTTGTAAAATGCGTTTGTTTGCTTGGTGGGGAACCAAATAGGCAATATCTTCTATGTTGAGCCGATTGCGTTCTAAAATGTCTAGTACTGCGTTCGACATGGCTGTTACAGCTGCTTTGAAGACATATTGTCCTTCTTGAAAGATATAGTGCTGCTGTTCCTCAATCGTTTTATGTGAAGCAGGATACCTACTACCGCCTGCTTTCTGATAGAGTGCATGTTGCCCAGCACCATCTGTCTTACAGATGGTATCGACAATCCCATAGGGAGCTTGGCTTTCGTCGGCATCAACAGCCGTTACCAAAACGGCCCCAGCACCATCGCCAAAAAGGATACAGGTGGCTCGATCGGTATAGTTGGTAATGGAAGACATTTTATCTGCCCCTACTACGATCACTTTTTGTGCCCTTCCAGATGCAATAAATTGGGCAGCTGTATCTAAGGCAAAAAGAAATCCAGAGCAAGCAGCTTGCAGGTCGTAACTAAATGCATTGGTAAGGCCAACGGCATGCGAAACGATGTTTGCAGTAGCGGGCGTAATCAAATCAGGCGTAATGGTTGCACAAAGGAGTAGATCAATGGTAGTAGGATCGGTATTGGTTTTCTGCAACAAGCCTTGTACGGCTTGGATGGCCATCACCGAGGTGCCCATACCTTCTCCTTTTAGGATATGCCTTTCTTGAATGCCGGTTCTGGTAAGGATCCATTCATTGTTTGTATCCACCATTTGCTCCAACTCTTGGTTGGTCAGCACATAGTCTGGAACATATCCAAATACGCCCGCAATGGAAGCCTGTTTAAGGGTACGCATCTAGGCATTCGAGGACTTCCTGTGCATAACAATTCTCCCTTTGTAGTACAATTTATCTTCATGCCAGAAAGCACGATGTGGGGTATGTACTACACCGGTAACAGGACAAACCACCAAGGCCGGCATGGCCAACTTAACGTGTGTTCTTCTTTTGTCTCTTCTGGAGGCAGAATGTCTTTTCTTGGGATGTGGCATTATTTTACAGAATTTTAAAATTTACACGCAAACACGCTAAAAAAACCTTACTATGGTTCCCTTTGATGTTGGTTCTACACACCCATCCGCACATACCTGCATATGCTGCGGATTTCTGGTGGCAATGTACCAGTTGAACCGATGCAACCATTCGATGGCATCGGTTCAAGCAGTCTCTTTTCATGCACCTTAACTGAGCCAACACTACGTTTTAGGTCCAACCAAGTAAATTTAAACATATTTTACTGGTACAACACCATAAGATGGTTCTTACAGTATATACGAATGAATGAAATGAAGATGCCGAATGCGTTATACGATCTCGCACCTAGTTCACCTGCCCTCGCCGGGCGGGCGTTACTTTTTTGCATGGATCAAAAAAGCAACCAAAAAAATCTAGCACCGAATGAAAAAAGGAGGTGGAAAGCAATAACATGCTTTCTATTCACTCCTTTTTTCAAAGGCGCGTTTTCCAGTACGGACCAGATCGGAACCCGCAACTTGAAATTGATTCAGTATAGTTCTTATTTATCCTTTAACAACCTGCGCAATACTTTTCCTATAGGTGATTTGGGTAGGCTGTTTCGGAATTCCACATATTTGGGAATTTTATAGCGCGTCAATTTTTCTTTGCAATAGGCTATGATTTCTTCTGCGGTGAGTGAGGCATCTTTTTTCACAATGCAAACTTTGATGGCTTCTTTCAAGCTGATGTCTTCTACGCCTATGGCGCCTACTTCCAATACTTTGGGATGCCCTATTAAGACCTGTTCGATTTCATTGGGGTAGACGTTAAAACCAGAAATATTGATCATGTCTTTTTTTCTATCTACGATGGAAATGAACCCATCATGATTCATAATTGCTATATCTCCGGTCTTAAACCAGCCATTTACAAAGGATTGCTCTGTTTCCAGCGTTTTGTTCCAATAGGACTGAATCACTTGAGGTCCTTGGACCAATATTTCTCCCATGGTTCCATAGGGTACCTCATTGCCTGCTTCGTCTGCTATGATCACCAGAGTCCCAGGTAGCGGCATATGGTGTACCCCATCAATCATATCGGTAGCAACGCCAGGTGAACATTCTGTAAGTCCATAGCCTTCTAAGAGTGTGCTGCCTGTACATTTTTCCCACTTTTCTTTGAGGTGTGGTTGTGTTTTCATGGCACCAGCCAAAGTGAGTTTTAAAGCAGAAAAATCTAGTTGGTTGAATTTGTCGTTTGTTAACAATTTTTCAAAGAGGGTACTGATGCCTATCAAACAGGTTGGTTTGTATCTGTGCAGTGCTTTGACGAACCTTGGAATGTCTCTAGGATTGGTGATCAACAAAGCACTTGCTCCTATTTTAGCCATGATAAGCAACCCTGCTAGTCCCATAATATGGTAAAAGGGCAGCGGCATAACGACCCGTTCTACGCTTTCTTGTAGCTTCAGACGTATTACAGCTTCCATTTGTTGCAGACTAGCCAAAACATTTCCATGCGTTAATACAGCTCCTTTGGATACGCCTGTGGTGCCTCCCGTATATTGTAAAAAAGCGGTATCAGAAGGTTTTAAATCTACAGATTGAAACAATGCCTTTTTTCCTTTTTGCAGGACCTCTTTAAAAGAAACAGCCTGTGGCAGGTGGTAGTTGGGCACCAGTTTTTTGATTCGTTTGACAAAGAAATTAAGGAAGCCACCTTTTAGTCCACCCAATAAGTCTCCTATTTTTGCCACAACAATGGTTTGAATGGCTGTTTCGGGTAAAATGCTGACCAGTTTATGCGCAAAGTTCTCCAAGATAACGATTCCACGTGCACCGGAATCCTTCAGTTGGTAGGCCATTTCATGGGGAGTATATTGTGGATTGATATTCACTATTACGTATCCAGCCCGCAACATACCCAGTACTGCAATGGGATACTGCAACAAATTGGGCAATTGAATGGCTACATGCATGCCAGGTAGCAGCATTGTATGCTGCTGCATGTAGGCTGCAAAAGCTTTGGATAGCCGGTCAACCGCACCAAATGTAAGCACTTTCCCCATGTTTTCACACATGGGCAAGTGCGTATAATGGGCAAAAGCTTCTTGCATAAAATGCACCAATGAAGCATATTTAGAAGGGTCTATGGTATGTGGTAGCGTACTGGGGTAATGGGTAAGCCAAGGTGTTTGTATCATAGCGTCGATTTTTATCCGTATATTGAACTGCAATATAGGTAAATAAAATTGTTTTGTTCGTATGGTGTAGGGTTGCCTCCTTATTGTATGGACTTTGATGCGAGCTGTTGTTTTTGAGCAGGTATCGTATCTACTGACGTCTTCCTTGTGTTGTCTTTCGTATTTTGATTATGTCCGGTAAAAAAAAGATCTTTCCTCCAACCATGCGCATTCAAAACAAACGTGCGCATTTTGACTATACATTTTTAGAGAAATACACAGCAGGCATTATTTTACAGGGAACAGAAATAAAATCCATTCGCATGGGCAAAGCTTCGTTGCAAGAGGCATATGCCTATTTTAAGGGCAATACCCTTTGGGTCAAGGGCATGCACATTGGCGCGTATGCCCATGGAACGATTTACAACCACGAAGAAAAACGAGAACGTCAGTTGTTGTTACACAAAAAAGAACAAAACAAATTGCTTAAAAGCCAAGACAAAGGGCTGACCATTGTGCCTACCCAATTGTTTGTAAACAACCGTGGGTTTGCAAAACTAGAGATTGCGTTGGCGCGTGGAAAAAAAGCTTACGACAAACGCCAAAACCTCAAGGAAAGAGACCAAGAACGGTCTATGCGAAATGATGCTGTTTAATTTTTAAGCAGCTCTTTTCAGACTTTTTCTATTTTTATACTGATGGATTTTAGGTAAATTGCCTGCTCTTTTGTTTGCTGCCTCGTTTACAAGGGGCATTTTATAAATGCTATTTTAAATACGTGTATGAAGAATTTGGTAGCAGCGCTACGCTGGAGAGGCATGATTCACGACTTTGTTCCTGGTACAGAAGAGCACCTCAACAAGGGACCTACCAAGGGTTATATTGGATTTGACCCTTCAGCTGCTTCCTTGCATTTGGGCAATCTGGTGACCATCATGTTGCTGCGGCACTTCCAAGAAGCTGGACACAAACCCATTGCACTGGTAGGGGGGGCTACGGGGATGATAGGGGATCCCTCTGGCCGTACACAAGAACGGACCTTCCTGACGGAAGAAGCGATTCGGTACAACCAAGACTGTATTGGAAAACAATTGGAACGGTTTCTAGATTTTACTACGGGTACCAAGGGAACCAATAGGGCAGAACTGCTAAACAATTTTGATTGGTTTAAAGATATTTCTTTTCTCGATTTTTTGAAAGAGGTTGGAAAACACATCCCTATTGGCTATATGATGGCCAAAGAGAGTGTGAAGCAGCGTTTGGAGACCGGCATCTCTTATACGGAATTTGCCTATCAATTGTTGCAAGGGTATGATTTTTACCACTTATACCTACACAAAGGCGTAACATTTCAAATGGGCGGTTCTGACCAATGGGGCAATTTAACAACCGGTGTCGAGTTGATTCGAAAGAAAAAACAAGCCCATGTGTTTGCCTTAACGGCCCCCTTGCTGACCCGTCCCGATGGCACCAAGTTTGGTAAAACAGCTTCGGGTACAACCATATGGCTTGATCCCGCTAAAACATCTCCTTATGCACTGTATCAATTCTTGTTGAACTGTTCCGATGAAGAGGTAGAAAAGCTGATCAAAGTATTTTCCTTCTGTACACGAGAAGAAATAGAAACGCTCATCCTAGCACACCGAACCAAACCCGAAACCCGCATGTTGCAGCAAACCTTGGCTAAGTTGGTGACCACTTTGGTGCATTCGGAAGAAGCCTGCAACAAAGCCATGCAGTGCACAGCGATTTTGTTTCACCCTACCACTACTGCGGAAGATCTTTTTGCCGTAAGTGAGGCCGATTTATTGACCATTTGTGCTACCATACCACAGGTTACCCTTTCCAAGGCCCTATTTGACACACTCGATTCCATGGTTTCGTTGCTATCCGTAGCCACTGAGGGCGTTATCCTGCCTTCTAAGTCAGAAGCCAAGCGTATGATTTTGTCTAGGGGCATTTCAGTCAATAAGACCGTTGTAACCGATCCATTTCAAAAACCAACAGGGCCCTTGTTACACAACCGCTATTTGTTGGTTCAAAAAGGCAAAAAAACGTATTACCTTATTGTAGTTCAATAACTTTCTGATGATCACGACATCCTTTAGCAGTGCCATTCATGGTGTAAATGCGTTTGTTATTTCGATCGAAGTAAACATTGTATCTGGCACGGGTTTGTTTATGGTCGGGTTACCCGATAGTGCCATTAAAGAAAGTCAGCACCGTATCGAGTCGGTATTGAAACACATTTCTTGTACAATGCCCCGCCAGCGGGTGATTGTAAATTTGGCTCCGGCCGACTTGCGCAAAGAAGGAGCTGCGTACGACTTACCGATTGCGTTGGCTATTTTACATGCTTCTCAGCAGCGCAACTTATCCCTCCTATCAACCTACGTAATCATGGGAGAATTGGCCTTGGATGGAACCCTTAGACCAGTAAAAGGCGTCTTGCCAATTGCGATTGAAGCCCATAGGCATGGCTTTAAAGGATTGATTGTTCCAGAAAAAAATGGCCCAGAGGCGGGCATTGTTACCAAGGTAGACGTTATTCCTGTTGGTCATATTACAGAAGCCATTTCATTTTTAGCAGGCGAACGCACCATGCATCCCATACGCGTAGATACCCGTCCTCTTTTTGAAGCCAAAGCAGAAACCTATGAATCCGATTTTGCAGACGTACAAGGACAAGAAAACATCAAAAGGGCATTGGAAATTGCTGCAGCGGGGGGGCATAATGTGATCATGATTGGTCCACCGGGAGCAGGAAAAACCATGTTGGCCAAACGACTTCCTTCTATTTTACCCCCTTTCACATTGGCAGAGTCGCTGGAGACCACTAAAGTCTATTCCGTTACAGGGCGCATGGATTTTACCCATGGACTCCTTCCCACGAGACCTTTTCGTGCACCACACCATACCATCAGCGATGTAGCCTTGGTAGGAGGGGGGGCTTTTCCACAACCGGGTGAAATCTCGTTGGCCCACCATGGTGTTCTCTTTTTAGACGAACTCCCGGAGTTCAAGCGCAACGTGTTGGAAGTGATGCGTCAGCCTTTGGAAGACGGCAAGGTAGTGGTTTCTCGTGCCAAGTTTTCCATTGAGTTTCCAGCTACTTTTATGCTTATTGCCAGCATGAATCCATGTCCTTGTGGGTACTACAACCATCCTGAAAAAGAATGTGTATGCAGCTCCTTAAGTGTGCAGCGGTACCTGAATAGAATAAGCGGCCCTTTATTGGATCGTATTGATCTACACGTAGAAGTCACTCCTGTACAGTTTGAGGCACTGACGCAGCCCAAAAAAAACGAAGCCAGCAGCCTTATTCGAGCACGGGTAGTACATGCTAGAAATGTTCAATTGGAACGCTTTAAGCAGTATCCGAATCTTTATACCAATGCACGCATGTCCTCTTCCATGACCAAAGAGCAGTGCCTCATTGGCAAAGCAGGTCAAAAATTGCTGGAAACAGCCATGGAAAAATTGGGACTTTCGGCAAGGGCATACGAACGCATTTTAAAAGTAGCCCGTACCATCGCAGATTTAGCCCATAGCGAACAAATAACGGAGGTGCATTTGGCTGAAGCCATTCAATACCGAAGTTTGGACCGAGAAGGGTGGGGCAGTTAGGCCGATGTACGACTGTTTTGATTGCATGCATGATTTTCTGTAAATTTACTTCTTGAAAGCATCCATGTTGCAAACCCGTTACACTGCTTCTCTGATGGCTGTTTGGTTGCTTTCCAATCTGGAAAATAATTTTTACACCATTTGTGGCAACCACTTGTGTTTATTTTTTGCCTTATTTTATGCTCGATCGTACGCGTCCACCTTTATTTAAAGAGATTGAATCCATTGACTTTCCTTGGCCAGAAGCACATAGCCTAGAGAACGGTATCCCGTTGTATGCCTTGAACGTTGGCATGCATCCCATTGTAGAAATAGAACTCGTTTTTCAGTCTGGTAGCCTGTATGAGGTGCTTCCAGGTGCCGCTTCCTTTACGACTTCTATGCTTTTGGAAGGTACCAAAAGCAAAACAGCCCAACAGATTGCACAACTTATGGACTATTATGGTGCTACCATAACCACCCGATCTCAAGCAGACTTCTGTTGTGTAACCCTTTCTACACTTTCCAGACACCTTACACCCATGTTGGTCCTTTTTGTAGAAGTGTTGTGCGAGGCCAGTTTCTCTTCTAAGGCATTCAAGCTACAGCAAGCGCAAAAGACGCAAGCCATTCAAATTGCCGAGAAAAAAAACAAACGCGTTGCCTACAAGCATTTTTATCAAACCTTGTTTACAGAGCAACACCCTTATGGCAAACAGTTAACCATAGAAGATGTAGCAGCACTTCGGGTACAAGACCTATATGTCCATTACGAGAACAGCTTTTTTTCTGGTTGTATGGCTTTTGTAAGCGGTCAATTTACTGCCACAGAGCTACAATCGATCAAGCAATCGCTGCGGCAGTTGCCCACACACCAAAGAGCACAAAAGCAGTTTCAGCTGCCTTCTAACGCAATACACAAAAAAACCGCTGTTTCCAGTGGCAAACGATTGCAATCTGCTGTAGTCATTGGCAAAAAACTGTTGAAAAAAGACGAGACAGATTTCTTACCCATGCTGGTTGTAAATGAACTATTGGGGGGGTATTTTGGCTCTCGGTTGATGCGCAACATACGAGAAGAAAAAGGCTACACGTATGGCATACATTCCAGTATGGTTGCCTTGCAAGAAGCGGGATATTTTGTCGTTGCTACCGAAGTGGCTCAAGCAGTAACACAACCCACCATTCGAGAGATTTACAAAGAAATCGAACGGTTGCAACAGGATTTGGTCCAAGAAGAAGAATTGAAAACAGTGCAAAACTATTTGCTGGGCCATTTTTTGACGACCATCAACGATCCCTTTGGTATAATGCAAAAATTTCAAGCAGCCCATCTGTATGGACTAGATCGGAGTTATTACACGGCACTCTATCACCACATACGGAATACCACTGCGGTAGAAATTAGAGATTTAGCCCAAAAATACCTATCTTTGAATACCCTTGTTGAAGTTGTAGTGGGTTAATCGGGTGCTTTCATTCCTTTCCCTGGTTGGCCAATTGTGGGGTCATGGCTTAAACCACTACTTCGTTCCGAAAGCGCTCTAGCGTTACAGGGTTTCGATAAAAAAATTGCATGACAACCATGAACACTGTATCATGTTATGTACGTCACGGAGCTGTTTGGTAGTTTGGTGTGGAGCTGTTGACCACCAGTGTATGGGCCTTTTTATCTAAAAAGCAAGGAAGTAGTTGCAATTAATGCAAATAAGAGGTATATTTGATGCTCTTAAGCTTTGTCGGATCCTAATTTTTTGGTTCAACTTTTTACATTTAAAGAGCGTGAATTTTATCAGTTATAAAACAGAATACGTTAATAAACAAAGCGTTGACAAACAATGGGTTGTTGTAGATGCTTCCCAGCAGAAGTTGGGTAGGTTGTCCAGTCAGGTTGCCTATATGATGCGTGGTAAAGACAAGCCCAGTTTTTCGCCCCATGTAGATGGTGGAACCCATGTAATCGTGCTGAATGCAGAGAAAGTTGCCTTATCGGGCAATAAATGGGACAAGAAGGTCTATCTTACCTATTCAGGCTACCCAGGTGGCTTGAAAAAAGCAACCCCTAAAGAAGTTTGCGCTGTGCATCCAAAAAAAATTATAGAGCGTGCCGTAAGAGGTATGTTGCCCAAAAACAGGTTAGGAAGAAGGCTGTTTCATAATTTACATGTATGTGAAGGGCCTATACATCCATATGCAGCTCAAAAGCCAAGCGAAAGAACGTTGAAGTACTAATTAGTAACATTTTCATGGAAACAATTAATGCAGTAGGTCGAAGAAAGACTGCCATAGCGAGGGTATACCTTGCTGAGGGTACCGGGAAAGTCAAGGTAAACCACAGGACGCTCCCAGACTATTTCCCCGTGGAGGAAATGAGTCTAATCGCTACCCAACCACTGGAAAAGGTAAATGCACAAGGAAAATACGATCTTACGATCAACGTGACAGGGGGAGGATTGCGTGGACAAGCAGAAGCCATTCGATTGGGAGTTGCCAGAGCGCTTTGCAAAGTAGATCTTGAAAACAATAGGCCTTTGTTGAAAAAAGAAGGGTTTTTAACCAGAGACGCTCGAGTAGTGGAACGTAAGAAATATGGCCGTAAGAAAGCCAGAAAAAAATTCCAGTTTACCAAACGTTAATCCTAGTTTTTACGTATTACATTCCAAATAATGAGACAATTAGAACACAAAGACCTACTGGAAGCTGGCGTTCATTTTGGACATTTGACTAGAAAGTGGAACCCCAAAATGGCTCCATTTATCTTCATGAAGCAAAATGGCATACACATCATTGACTTGAATAAAACCCTAGTTGCGATGCAAGAAATGGCTGTGCAATTGCGTACAATGGCCAGCTTAGGCAAGAAGGTCCTCTTTGTAGCTACCAAGAAACAAGCCAAAGAAGCAGTAGAAAGGGTTGCTAAAGACTTGGGGATGCCCTATGTGACCGAAAGGTGGTTGGGGGGTACGCTTACCAATTTTGCCACCATTCGTAAGCTTTTAAAGCGCATGTCTTCTATTGATAAAAGCATGCATACCACTGCCTACAAAAGTTTAGCCAAAAAAGAACAATTGATCGTTGCCAGAGAACAGGCTAAATTAACCAAAAACTTACAAGGATTGGCTAATGTGACTAGGCTTCCTTCTGCACTGTTTGTGATCGACATCAACAAAGAAAACATTGCTGTCAAAGAAGCAAAAAAGCTGGGCATTCCTGTCTTTGCCCTTGCCGATACCAATACAAATCCAGATTCGGTTGATTTTTGCATTCCTGGAAACGATGATGCATTTCGTTCGGTTGATCTTGTAATACGGTACCTAGCCGATTCCATAAAAGAAGGGCTAGAAATCTATAAAAAAGAAAAAGCCGAAGTAGCACCGAAGGATGTTTCATTAGAGAAAGCATCTGTTGTAGAGACGACGTCCAAACGTCCTCAGAAAGCAGGATTTAAAACAATACGTGGGGTAGTCGTTCGTAAAAATATTGCTGCTGCTAAAAGCAGTAAGCCAGTGAAAGCCGATCAACCGGCCAAACCAATCAATCCTGCAGAACAGAAAGATGCTCTTCTGAATCGTGCAGCAACAGTTCCGACACAGGCTGCTGGAAGTCAAGAAAAAAAGACAGCAGACGTTGGTGCCGTTTCACCGCCTCAGAAAAATACAGAAGCCGTACCTGCAGGGGCTCCGTTACCAGCAGAAACAGATACAAAAACACAATAGGACCTTGGTATATTCGGTCAGCATCCAGGTCCGGACTTGAACTCTTTGAGGGGCCCATGTTTCTGAGAAAAGGAATTGCAAAGTAAGCTTTCTATGCACTCATCTTTTTGCCAAACAGAAGTTTTGCAAAAAGTCTATTTTCTGCTCTCAAAGACAAGCATTTCAATTGAAAAAATACATACCATTTCACATACAACAACCATGGTCATTTCCGCAAAAGATGTTGCCGCCCTGAGACAAAAAACAGGTGCAGGCATGATGGATTGTAAAAAAGCATTAACCGAAACAGCCGGAGATGTTGAACAAGCCATTGATTTATTGAGAAAAAAAGGGCAAAAAATAGCTGCAGATCGTGCAGTGCGCGATGCCAGTGAAGGGGCCGTTTTTGTATGTGTAAATGCAGATCATACCGAAGCTTTTCTCATAGTCTTGAATTGCGAAACAGATTTTGTGGCAAAAAATGACTGTTTCTTAGAATTGGGCAATACCATTTTGGCGGCAGCCGTGGCGCAAAAGCCAGCCTCTAAAGAGGCGTTGTGCTCCTTGTCGTTGGGGGATGCAACGGTACAAGAAAAAATTGTTTCTTTGATCGGTACCATTGGAGAAAAAATTACACTTTCTGCCTATGAAACCCTAACAGGAGAGGTGGTCGTATCATACCTTCATACCGGAAATGCATTGGGCGTTTTGGTGGCCTTGCAAGGTGCAAAAGGAGAAAACGTATCTGCTGCAGGAAAAGATGTCGCCATGCAAATTGCAGCCATGAATCCGGTTGCTTTGGACAAAAATCAAGTAGATCCAGTCACCATAGAACGGGAACGTGCCATCATAAGCGAACAAGTCGCCTTAGAAGGGCTTACAGGGGTACAAGCAGAGAAGGTCAGTCAAGGGAGGCTGACTAAATTCTTCCGAGAAAACACCTTATTGCAACAGCCCTTTGTGAAGAACAATAAAGTAACCGTAGAGGAGTTCCTGAAAGGAATTGCTGCTTCTCTTACGGTAGCATCCTTTAAACGCGTCAGCGTACATAGTGCATAAAATCCCAAGATTGTTCTATCTTTTTTTATAAAGCATTAAGTTAGCACTACTTGTTTTTTTGCTTGCATGTAAGCCATGCAAGAGACAACAAGTAGTGTTTTCTCTATGCTATTGGAGGCATAGATACAGCTCCTCACCCCATTATACTCGATCGGAATCAAGATGCAGTTGCTCATCTCCTCCGTACTGTCCACGCGCCTTTTTTTCCCTTTGCCAAGGGCTTTTCACCTCCTTTTTTCAATTGGCGCTAGATTTTTTTGGTTGCTTTTTTGATCCATGCAAAAAAGTAACGCCCGACCGGCGAGGGCAGGTGAACTAGGTGCCAGATCGTATAACGAATTCGGCATCTTGATTCCGATCGAGTATAGTATCTATAAAATCAAATTATTCACTATATTATACCCAAGGATACCGTGTAAATAAACTTGTCTACAAAACCAAAAAATAGGTGTTGCATCTGATGGTAGTTGGACTGTAGAGACCCAGTTGGTTTGTTTCATATGCGTTTTATGGTTCATGCTAGAGGAAGTGGGCAGTTGATCTGTTGGTACTAAAGATCCGTCATAAGTGCCCAAATCCTAAGAAGAGGGGCATAGGAGCGCGTTCATCACCTTCCCTCAAATAAACACAACTCCCTATTCCTCTTTTTGATTGTACTTTTTTGACCCATTTTCAACCAAATGCGTATCTCTTTTTATTAAAAAGAGCGGCATATGAGATAAAAACAGTTCATTGTCAATTAGAGGTTCAGTAGGTATTAAAACAAGTGCGTAATTTTTACTTCTCATATTCAGTCTTAGGAAGGTTTTCCTATCCATTTTATATTTTTTTACGCTAGGTTTAATTACCAAAAGTATGTAAACTTGCAGGAGTGGCAGTATTGTGTAACCCCTTTAAACGAAAAAAGACATGTCTAGAAATAATAACAATGTGTACTATTTATTAGTAGGAGTCGTGTTAGGTGCCGTACTAGGCATTTTAGTATGCGATGAAACAAAAAAAAGGCTACAGAAGCAAATCAAAGACAAAACAAAACTATGGACAGGGGGTTGCGAAACCGCTTCTGAAGCCATGGAAAACAATGTCAAAAACGGAGTAAATAAAGTTAAAGGTACTGTAAAAGAGTATTTTGATTAAAATCAGGACAGCAAAATAAAGTTGTGGTACGTAGCAAGACCATTGCAATGAAACCTTTTATGATCTACTTTGGTATTTGTTTTATGCGCCACAATGCGCACATATATGGCAT
Organism: Amoebophilaceae bacterium; assembly: GCA_035299565.1. GTDB lineage: Bacteria > Bacteroidota > Bacteroidia > Cytophagales > Amoebophilaceae > Cardinium. The sequence continues at coordinate 22,907 of DATGWI010000096.1, forward strand.
ATCTGCAGTTTTCCGTGCAGCAAGCAATGCCTAAACAACAACGATCATATAATTTCCCATTGCAACAGGCCTTGTAACCACATCCATTCAGTTTCTTGTTTCTAACATACGCAATAAACCATATGATTCGAAAAAGGCTATTTTTATTAGGAACATGCTTGATAGGATTCTTGGCATGGCTATTGACTCCCACGGAGAAAAAAGAAAAGCTAAAAAAGGCCTTTGCCAACCGCATGCAACAAGCTTCTTTAGAAGCAGCTAAATCTTTGTTCAAACGGGCGCTCAAAAGCATCATACGGACATACTTTAGCTAACAACAATGCATTCGCATGTGTTGCCTTTCTGACCTTAAACAGAGAACAGACCATTCTTACCCTCGCTGGGCGTGTGTTCCTTGTTTGCATGGATCAAAAAAAGGAACCAAAGTGTGTCAGGTACCTATCTATACCAAATCGATTTCAAGATGCGGGTTCCCATCTGGTCCGTACTGGAAAACGCGCCTTTGAAGAAAGGAGTACATAGAAAGCATGCAGGCAAAGAGAAAAAGGTAGAGGAGATCACCGGTTGCTTTTTCTATTTTTGTGTATCCAAACAAAGGTAGGGAGAAAGAAGGACCGTATAGAATAAAAAACGAAAAAACATACGCACGATATATGATATCTAAATTATTTGCTTATCTACCCGTTGTTGCTGTAGGCTCCCTCATTTTAGGGGGGTGCCATGCACGGTCACGTGACGTACCCAAGAAGGAACCCGTTGGGCTTAAGGATGGTCGGGGGACCGATGCGGGTACGAAACAAATGCCCACGCAGGAGAAACAGCCACAACAACCAACAACTAAAGCGGTTGCTCTTGCACCAACTACACCTTCCCAAAGTTCCGATAGTGGTTATTCCAGTGATTCTAGCAGCAGCAGCCGTAGCAGTGGTAGCAGCCGTAGCAATGCTTTTATGCATAATAATTCTCTAGTTACCCAACAAAAAACAGACGCAATAGCCCCTGCTGGACTTCCAAATATGGGTAACACTTGCTTTATGAATGCTTCGTTGCAGGTCATTGCGGCGTTGTATGCAGATAAGATAAGCCCATTTCCTGATGACTTTAAAAATGTAATCGAGGCAATAAATGGTCAATACCAGGCTGTAGATACGGAACTTGTGAACAAATTTCGGGAAAGTTTATTGGGCAAAGGTTCCTTAGGTAAGCTAGCAAAGGACGGAAAACAAGAATGTGCAGCAGAATTTTTAATTCTGTTGAATCAAATTCACCAAGTCTCTTCGTCGGACACAAGCAATTTGTTTTTGGAAAATTGGAGAACAATAACAACAACAGTCAAAAAAACAAATGAAGTAAACTCTGGGGCAACAACATCAGATGTTATGTGTCCGTTACTTCCCGTTCTTTTTGCTGACATCAAGGATAATAAATTTTTAGAATCATTTCTTTTTCAAGATGATACGGTTGATGACAAAAAAAATATTACTGCACGCAATACAACCTGTTGTTGTTCAGGCGACAGCAAAACGCTGGCCATTCAGTTGAATCGTTACACATACACGAATGGAGTTCAGAACAAGCTCGAAGACGGAGTAAACGTACCTGCAACCGTGCAGATACCAAAATCTAGTGCGTCTAATGCCCCCAAGCGTCGTTTTGAATTAAGTGGTTTCATTGTTCATAGTGGAGCAAACCCTAACAGCGGCCACTACTATGCTTACGTTAAGAAGCATAGTACGTGGTATTGCGCGAATGATCTTACCATTAGCAAAGTTGATGAATCAGAAGCAATGCAGAAAGCTAAGCTGGCTTATATATTGTTCTATGTTTGTAATGAATAGGAATAAAGATTCGGGGTGGTGCCCCCTAGTACAGACGAGATGGGACCCGCACTTGAATCGAATGTAGTATAAACTCCACATTCCGTGCGGCTTTGTTGCATAGCTCCGAAAAATAGTTTTGTACCCCTCTTTTTTTGAAAAAATTTCAATTTTTCAGATTAACTCTAGGTAGCTAATTTAAATTTAGCGACTCCAATTGAGTTAAAATAATTAAGGATATTACATTTAATTTTCAATTCATTTTCTCTATTTTTTCATTCACCCGACCGGAGAGGGCAGGTGAACTAGGTGCGAGATTGTATAACAAATGCGGCAACTTGATGCCTATAGCGTATATGTTCAATCGAATTCAATCGAATTCAATTGGAAAACAAGGTGCCTCATGGCCAACTCCATGGTTATGAGATTCCCCCTGTATTTGGCAGTGATGTAACGAGGCTATGCTCCCGCTTTACGAAATTGTACCAAAGGTCCTGTGTTGCTCTTCGTAAAAGAGCAAAGCATCTATGAAGTCTTTTTTTCGGAAATCAGGCCAAAGCAATTCGGAGAAATAGACCTCTGAATAAGCACCTTGCCAAGGCAGGAAGTTGCTAAGGCGTTTCCTGCCACCTGTACGGATGATCAAATCAATAGGGGGTAAATTGCCTGAATACAAGTGTTCTTCATACTTTTTTGGTGTAATTGTAGGCTGGTACGTAGCGATAAACTGTATAAACTGATCCAAAGAAGTGGCGCTGTTGAAGCCTTGGTTTAGAAAGGTATGTACCGCTTGATTTAAGCAATCACGCGCTATGGCTTGCGAAGCAGCAATCGCCTCTGCCTTTCCCCCATAATTAATCGCAACGGTTAGGTTTAATTTCGTATGGTTTTGAGTAGCGTTGATTGATTTTTGCAATGCTTCCAAACAATAGCTCGGCACTTGCGTAGTATCGCCAATCACGTTGAATTTGATGTTGTGTTTTGCAAACAGGTCGAACTGTTGGGTGATTTCATCCGAAATGACGCGAAAAATGGTTGCTACTTCTTCTTTTGGCCTGTTCCAATTTTCCGTAGAAAACGCATATAAGGTTAAGTAAGGAATAGCTTGTTCCAAGCATCCCGTTATAATCTCTTCTACCGCTTTGTTTGCATGTTCGTGTCCAGCCGTTCTATGCCCATATTTCTGTTTTCCCCATCTGCCGTTTCCATCCATAATAACCCCTATATGCGTAGGTTTTTTTTGGAAACGAAGCATTTCAGTTTCCAGATGGTGTGTAGCCCCTGGTGCTTGCGCATGGAGTACAAAAGAACCAAACAATAGCACAAACATGGAAAATTGTCTGATAACGCAACCAGAAAATGTTTTTTTTATATTCATAATGATTTTTTTTGAACAATTGCTCGCAATAGCAACGACAAGAGATAGCATTGGCAAAGTGGCTTTTGGGAGAACAAAGTACATGGTTTGTACATAGGTTGTACATAACCTAGCGTTTTGTAGCCAATTGAACTGATTGGCTTTAATAAGAAGCCCCCGCTGGACATGGCCTAGTGGGGACTTAAATGGGCTGATAGAACCTACTATTTACTAAGCACTTCTTCCACAATATCGGAAGGGGTTGTATAATTATACGCCTTCCCGGAACGTGGACTTTTAGGGTTAAATATCTTCATATTATTAAGAAGATTTTTAGTTTCATCTTTCAATGAATAATCATCTTTGGTACCACCACCCACATAGACAACTTTACTTATGTCTTTAAGGCTCTGGTTCTGGTCTGTCTTTAGCGCTGCTATGACACCCTCTATCCCTCTGCTATGTGCTATAATGGTTATTTCTTCTGATGGAGCAAGCTTTTGAACGAAATCAAATGCGGCTCGTATATCCTCTACTTCTTTTGACTTGGGAATAACGAAGTAATTGTACCCTTCCTTCTTAGCGTGCTTAATAATCGGAAGCATGCTGCCAGTTTTCAACCCTTCGTTTATCAATACGCTGCCAGACCAAATTCCAGCACCTGCCTTGGCCAACCCGGGGGCTAAGATCAGGGTCTTGGAATTGGTCTTTTTTTCTTGAGATGCAAAACAGGTTTCATTATCCACTATCCCTTCTTTTTCTAACATTTCAATCACCTTTTCTTTCGCCTTGTCAAATAATTCAGGGTACATCTTTTCATTATGAACGTACGTTTCGTACTTATGTTCATCTTTATCCACGAACGCTCCGTCGTTGTTAAAATACCATTCAGATACGTTGATAGATTTTGTATCAGACGGTTTTCCTAATGTAGCCGTATCTGCTGTTTTTGCTACTGCTTTTGTTTCCGTTTCCGTTTCTGTTTCTGTTTCTGTTACTGTTTCTGTTTTCACTTCTTTTGGAAGAACCTTAGCAACAGGCTTTTCTTCTGCTTCTTTTTCTGATAATGTTGTTGGGGCGCTACAAGCTGCTGGTGCTACTCCTTTTGTAGACTCCTCCTTCTGCTTTTCCTTTTGTACGAACCTCACACAATCAGCTGCCTGTAGTACCAACAATACGCCTAGATTTGCAAAGGTAGTAGCAATAGCTTTGTGTTTTTTTAACATGTTTTTAGTCATTGATATGAATTTTAGTTATGAATCTGATAATGAAATAAAATACAAACTGCATGTGCAAAATGTTTTTTATTTTATTTGGTTGTTTTGTCCTTCCCTTTTTGTAGCTTTTTAGGTTTGACGACTTCCTCAATTTTAAAGAAATATTCCTAATAAAACAAACCAAGCTGTCTCTTAACTGTTTGTTGCGGCAATGGCTACGGCTGCTGCAGCTTGGCGCGTTGTGCTTCTACAACAGCATCTTCTATTTTTTCAAACAATAGGGTAGGAGCAGCCAGCCTTTGACCAGGAGCGATCAAGTCGCGTATGGATAGGTTGCCCCAGCCTGTTTCGTGTAGCCCCACCATATGGGCTATTTTGAGGCTAGTGCTTGGCACAAAAGGCCTGAGCAATAGGGCCACTGTGGCAATAAGTTGCAAGGTGTTGTTTAGTACCGTACCTGCTGCTTCGGGGTCTTGTTTGACCAACTTCCAGGGCGCTTTGTCGGTGAGGTACTTGTTTCCCAATGTGGCGTACCCCATGCACAATTGAAGGGCTTCTTTGCATTTAAATTGTTCGAGGGCAGCACCCACTTGGTCAAAAGCTGTAGACAAGGAATCAAAAAGCGCCTCATCGCTTGCCTCAAGGATACCAGGTGGAGGTACCAATCCATCGAAATAACGATGCAGTAGCGTAACCGTTCGGTGTACCAAATTGCCCAAATTGCCCACCAGTTCGTTGTTGTTTTTTTCTTGAAAGTCTTTCCAAGTAAAGTCACTGTCTTTGGCTTCAGGAGCCATACTGCACAGTACGTAACGCAATACGTCTTGCTTGTCTGGCAACGCTTCTAGGTATTCGTGCAGCCAAACGGCATGGTTTCTAGAAGTGGAAAACTTGCTTCCCTCTAGGTTTAAAAACTCGTTGGCAGGGACGTGTTGCGGCAAAATAAATCCGCCGTGGGCTTGGAGCATAACGGGAAATACGATGCAGTGGAAGACAATATTGTCTTTGCCTAAAAAGTGCACCAGAGTGGTATCGGGATCTTGCCAAAAAGGTCTCCAATCTACCTGGTGCTGATCCGCCCATTCTTTGGTAGCACTGATGTAACCAATGGGGGCATCGAACCATACATATAAGACCTTGTCTTTGCCCTCTGGAAGCGGAACTGGCACCCCCCAATCCAAGTCGCGCGTTACGGCACGGGCGTGTAGCCCTTGGTCGAGCCATCCTTTACATTGGCCGTAAACGTTGGTTTTCCAATCTTTATGTTCTTCTAAAATCCATTGCTTCAGCCACGATTCATACCGTTGCAAAGGGAGAAACCAATGGGTGGTCGGCTTTAAAAGGGGCGTTTTACCGCTCAAAGCAGAAGTTGGGTGGAGGAGCTCTTCCGGACTTAGGGTGTTGCCGCATGCTTCGCATTGATCGCCATAAGCATTGGGATTGGCGCACTGGGGACAGGTTCCTTTGATGTAGCGATCCGATAGAAATTGTTGCTGTTTGGGATCGTAGTATTGCTTGGTCTCATGTACTTCGAAGACCCCTTTTCCGTGCAGTTGTTTGAAAAATGCCGAAGCGGTTTCGGAGTGAACCGGAGAAGAAGTACGCGCAAAGATATCGTATTGAATGCCTATTCCTTCCAACGCCTTTTTGTTGAGGGCATGGTATTTGTCTACCACCTCTTGGGGCGTAATGCCTTCCTGCTGGGCGCGTACGGTGACAGGCACGCCATGTTCGTCCGAGCCACTGATGAAGAGCACTTGCTGTTTTCGTTGTCTTAAATAACGCACGTAAATATCGGCCGGGAGGTGGGCGCCTGCTAGGTGACCTAGGTGAATGGGCCCGTTTGCATAGGGTAAGGCGGCCGTAACGGTATAGCGTTTGGAATGGTTCATGTTATACGAGAAAAAAGTAATTGTGTTGCGTGCTTGAATCGGTATGCACATGCCTCAAATATACAATTTTCTTGGCTGCAAGATGCGTTCCTCCTACGCTTTTGTGTACTGCAAATCACGCACGCACACCTCATTTTTGGTTGGGTATGCGATTTGTGCCGCTTTGTTGGCGGGCCAGAGTGCCGTAGCAAGGCTGGCAATCAGGGTACCACCTGCTATGCAGAGGAAATCCGAAACATGCATTTCAACGGGGTAGGCCGTTGGCCCTTGGTGCGGAAGCGTGTAGAGCGTTAGTAAACCAAAGGTTTGCTGTAGCTTACCCAATAACCAAGCAGCACCAAGCCCATAGCATACCCCCTCTGCAGAGATCCATAGACCTGTGTAGATAAAAATTTGCTTGATTTGGTTCGAGGTTGTGCCTATGGCCGCCAAACTGGAAAGGTCCTTCTGCTTTTCTAATATCAATATGCATAACATGAAAAAAAGGTGCAAACAAGCTAGCATCACGACCAACGAAAAAACAAAATATACAGAAAGGCGTTCCACGAAAATGGCTTTTTGACGTGCTTCGTTTTGGCTGCACCGTTCTACCACCCTTAGCTCTGGAGGCAATAGTTTCTGGAGCATTGTCTTGGTTTGTGCACGCGCATCCTCTGGGAGTACGAGTTCCCAAGCGGTTCGTTGCTGCAATCGATTGGTGAGTTGCTCCACAAAACCAATGGGCACCAGAACCAACTTGTCCTCTTTTTGAGAGGAAGTCACAAACGCTCCACAGACTGCCAGCATCCCTTTTTTGTAGAACCGGTCCAACGAAATCGATAAACCCTGGTTTTTAGGATAAAAAACGGTCAACGGGGTGGAACAATCGGGCGTTGTTTTGATGCGTTTGGCAAGGGAATTGCTCACAATAGCAGGAGCTATTTTCGGTTTGGACGCAAAAAAGGTCTTTGCATCTAAGTCTATTTGCTTATATTGTTTATACCCTTCGCTTTGCACAAACGAAGGGGCAACGCCTTTGAGGGTAGTCAAGATTTGGATGCCGTTGTATTGGAGCAACACCCGTTCTTCCAACAGCTCCACTACTTCCTGTACGGATGGAAGCTGCCGAATTTTTGTTTTGAGTATTTGGTTTTCTGTAAATGTTTTCCCTTGTTTAGGAATTATTTTAAGAACAGCACGGTCTCTGTCAAACAATGCCTGGAATACATGTGTCATACCATTCATGGTGCTGACCACCAAAGCCAACACAGCGGTGCTCAAAGCAGTACTGTAACAGGTCAGTCTGGACAAACGGTGTACCCATGTTTTTTTTACCTGCTGCTGGGCATACCGCTGGGCTATAAAAAATATACGCAACATGGAAATGAAAAAATGATCAAAAAGTATACAAATAGGCTTGCATTAAGTTGCATTTTCCTATAATTTTGGCTTTGAAATACCACAATGAAACGACTTGGTTTACCCAACCACATGCAAATTTAAATTTTAATTATGTATTGGACACTTGAATTAGTATCTTGCTTAGAAGATGCCCCTTGGCCAGCTACCAAAGATGAATTGATCGATTATGCCAAGCGCTCAGGGGCGCCTTTTGAAGTGATTCGAAATCTAGAAGAGTTAGACGATGACGATTATCCTTACTCTTCGATTGAAGAAATATGGCCAGATTATCCAACCGGTGACGACTTTGTCTTCAATGAAGACGAGTATTAGGGGAATTAAAATTCCAAAATTGCGCTGCACCGCTGGTTTAACCGGTTTTTTTTATTGTCTGCCTTTGTGGTTGCATGCCCATGCGCCTCCAAGTACGCCTAAAATAGGCTCTATCACTTTTCAATCAGAAGGTGCTATGGATCCTATGCCTGCGAAACCGTGGCCGTATCAACGGTGGTTGAAGTCGCTTTCACCCACTACAGCACCTCCCTTGCTGCACCGTCAACTGTCTGTACAATCTGGTGATGTATTGGATTACGGTACTTTTTCCCGTATGGAAAAAAAGTTGGCCAAGCTACCCTATCTTGCAAAAGTATCGGTGAAGGGAGCCCTAGTGGACGATGTGTTAGGCACCTGGGATGTTGTGGTCCAAACCAAAGACCGATTTCCCCTAACCGTCGACCTAAACTTGGAGGAAGCTGCTTTGCTTACGTGCACCCACCACCATGTGTGGGGATATGGGCATGTAGTGCGCAATCAACTCTTCTTAAAAAAGAGGTGGGGATATGGTTTGGAATACGAACTGCCCAAAGCACATGGACGATACCGCATGGGAGGGCAGTGGTACCACCAAACGGGCGGGCAAGACACGTATCGTTTTCGGCACCTGCAGCTGGCTGTAGGAAAAACTTTTTTGTTGCAAAAAGACGATAAGGAAGAGCGGTATTATTGGGCATTGGCCTGCAGTGGAAGCAACCGTTGTTTTTTCATGCGGCCCTTGGTTACAGACCAAACCAACCGATCTTACCACAATCATAACCTTGTTTTGGTGCAATTGAGTCTGGTGGACGACACAACTGCCAAAATGGGTTCCCTCTATACGCTGCACGCTGCGGAAAAGGTACCCAAGGGAGGCAGTGTGGCATTCCTCTATGGGTATCAACAAGGGGAGTATAGGAATCGGCAGTATGTGGGATTCCAGGCTGGAAAAAATGTGGTTGCATCTGGTTTGTTCCATATGAGTGGTTCCGTGGGTATGTTCCTCGGTAAGCAAAAAACGGTTGAAGAAGGTGTATTAAAACTTGCACTGGACTATGCCACGCCCATCTTATCCAAGGTGCACCGCCAATTTGTTTCCATACAATATGTCATGGGGTACCAGATGCCTGCAGAACGCATGTTGGATATACGGAAACGGGATCCGGCCGAATTGGAACGACCAGATACCAAGGATTTGTTTGTTTCCTCAAAGCCCATCCATGCTCGGTTGAACGCTTGTTTCGATCGGTTCTTACATGCCCCTATCTCCGTCCGTCCCCTGCGTTTTGCTTTTTTTGGCTTTGGAAACGTGGTTGTCTTGTATGACCGTCACTTTGTATTGCTGAACACAACCTTAGTAGAAGCCTATGGCATTGGTTTGCGTATTGGACATGGTACCCATGCATGGCCAGCACTGGATGTAAAGATAGGCTATAGTCCTCTTCTAGGAAAAATGGTCCCAACGGTACGTTTGTCCTTCTGCTTGGTAACAAATACCTCCGACTGGAAACCAGAATTGGTTCCCTATTCGTAAAAAGATGGCATCTGTTTCAGAAACATGTATCTCCTATGCTTGATATAGAAAAGTTGTATCAAATGTATGCAACTGCTGGATCGGTTTCCATCGACTCTAGAACCATTGCACCAGGTGCGCTTTTTTTTGCCATACATGGAGCCAACTTCAATGGAAATCTGTTTGCAGCAGAAGCACTGGCCAAGGGAGCACGGTACGCCATTGTGGACGACCCAACCTATGCTACCGCTCCGGCTTGTATGTTGGTTGAAGATAGCCGACAGGCATTGGAAACATTGGCCCATTACCACCGCACGCGTTACAGAGGCGCTGTTCCAGTGATTGGCGTAACGGGTTCGTATGGCAAAACGACTACCAAAGAGTTGCTCTATAGCGCCTTAAGCACTACCTACCGTACCATAGCCACCAAAGGCAATTTAAACACCAGCATTGGCGTAGCCTTAACCCTCTTATCTATCCATACAGATACACAAATAGCTGTTGTAGAAATGGGGGCTACGGAATCGGGGGATATAGCGCGATGTTGCCAGCTTGCAGCACCTACCCACGGTATTATTACTGCAATAGGAGAAGCGCACCTGGACGGATTTGGTACGTTGCAAGGGGTCTTGCAGGAAAAAAGCGTCTTGTATGACTACCTGTATCAAACGCAGGGAACCCTTTTCTTAAACAGCTTAGAACCTCTGTTGCAAGAGGTAGGCAAACGTTTTAAAAGGCCCATTACGTATCCGCAATCGACTGACTGCTTTCCTCTAGCGGTAGTGGCAGAAGACCCTTACTTGTGGTGCAAAACCCCAACTGGAATTCCCTTTAAAACCCATTTAATGGGGGCACCCCATCGAAACAACATCGCTGCAGCCCTCTGTGTGGCGCACCATTTCCAGGTGCCACTGGAAGCCGCGTGCCGAGCTGTGCAAGCATATGTGCCTGCGCATCGGCGCATGGAATTTGTACAAAAGGGAAACCATCAATTGATTATAGACAGTTACAACGCCAGTCCTGCATCGGTGCAAGCAGCCCTGGGCGTTTTGTTGCAACTGAACGTACGGCACCGCATCGTAGTTTTGGGCGATATGGCTGAATTAGGCGAGCGAACTGATTTCTGGCATGCTCAAATGGTTGCTCAATTGCACGACCCTAGATACGATGTTGTATTATTGTGCGGTCCCGCATATGCACGTGCGGTTCAACAGCAACCGCATCCCAAGATACACTGTTTTTCGGATAAAGCAGCCTTGTCTCATTACTTGGAACAGTGTCGATTTGAACCAAGTGGATGGCTGTTTAAAGGGAGTCATGGTTTACAGATGCATACCTTGGCAAAAGGAATTTGATGCACAAATGGAGGATGGCTTTTGCGCTGTTTTTTAAACTAAAATATAGTGTGGTGATGAGAGGATTCGAACCTCCGACTCACGGATTTTCAGTCCGATGCTCTACCAACTGAGCTACATCACCAAAGGTAGCACAACATTAAGTTACAAGTTACGAAAAGTTGCTTAATTCTACAAATTCGTAGGGCTTAAAATGACGCAATATGAATCCATTGTGGATACAGGAACGCGTATTTGGCCGATCCCGTAGTATTATATATCTATTTGATAGTCAGAATCGAATTGCTTAATTCATGATCAATCAAACGCACCTTATTTGGAATTGTTTTGTATCAAGGCCTTGCAAGCATGCATCTAGTTTGCTTGCAGCTATCTTGAAACATGCCTCTGAGACATTGCTTCAGAGTTGTCCGGATTGTTCCGTTACATCGATTAATAGACCTGTTGCGTAAGTCATTTTACTCATACATACATAGGTTTATGGAAAATTTGGAAAATACCTGAAAATATGGCTTTATATAAGGACTTCTAACAGGAGATCTTAGATCAAGTGATATCTGGAGACCCCCAATTTTAACATCGACTATTTTTTAGGACTTACGCAACAGCTCTATTGTATGAGGGTACTACGGACGAGATGGGCAGACTGGCAACTTGATTCCGATCGAGTATAGCCTTGATTGGAACAGCTGCTTTGGTTTTTTGGAAAAAAATCGTAAATTCAGCCATTGCTGATGATCTTTTGCATCTCTTTTGTAGCTCTTTTGTATCTCTTTGTTGATTTTTTTGTTATGCTCTCATATGAAACTGGCTTTATAATTGCTATTGGTGCGTATATATGTGTTATGGGATATTTAATTTTCAATTACACACGAGATCACTACTTACGCAAGTAAAGAGCGTCTCCTGGTTCGATACAGTCATACAAAACATGCATAAAAAACCTCAAACAGCAGTCGCGTTCTGTGCCATTTGTTGCATAAGGGCTTTTTATGTTTTTTCGCATCTGCATGCGTTATTCCATTCCCTTTTTATTACATTAATACCTGCATAGATGCAAAAATACGAAGAACGACCGAACCTACATCTATCACAGATTGCTCAGGAAATCAGATTGTTTTGGAAAAACAACCATACATTTGAACAATCCATGCACCAACGCAGCAATCAAGAACCTTTTGTTTTCTTTGAAGGTCCACCTTCGGCCAATGGGGCCCCTGGTGCCCACCACACCCTTTCCATGACGATCAAGGATCTCTTTACCAGATACAAAACCATGCAAGGGTACTATGTGCGCCGCAAAAGTGGGTGGGATACCCATGGACTTCCAGTGGAGCTGCAAGTGGAAAAAAAATTAGGCATCACCAAAGAAGCCATTGGGAAGGCAATCAGCATTGCAGATTACAACCAACAGTGCAAAGAAACGGTGATGCAATACACCGGCCAATTTGAGGCTATGAACCAAGCCATTGGCTATTGGAAAGACAATACCGATCCCTACATCACCTATGAACGCAATTACATTGAATCTGTCTGGTACTTGATCAAGGTCCTGTACAACAAAGAATTGATCTACAAGGGGCACTCCATACAACCCTATTCACCAGCCGCTGGAACAGGCCTCAGTGCGCACGAACTAAACCAACCTGGCTGTTACCAGTTGGTCAAAGACCTTTCGATCGTTGCACAATTTAAACAATGCGGCACAACAAACGATTATTTCTTAGCATGGACGACCACACCCTGGACACTTCCGGCCAACAGCGCACTGGCAGTCCATCCTTCGATTGCCTATGTGAAGATAGCGACCCTAAATCCTTATACGCAACTGCCCATACAGGTGATTTTAGCAGAAGCAGCTGTGGAACGTTTTTTTCCAACCGTGCAAAACGACAACCAGACTACACAAACCCCTTCTGTTGCAGCACTGCCTTGGGAAATCGTAGCACGGTATACGGGTAGTGCATTGGTTGGGTTGCGGTACGAACAACTCATGCCCTATGTACAACCCAAAGGAGAAGCGTTCAAAGTGATTGCGGCCGATTTTGTAACCACCACCGATGGAACAGGTATCGTACACATTGCGCCTACTTTTGGTGCAGACGATTACCGCATTGCGCAAAAAGAGCAGATTCCCTCTATTTTGGTTGACAATGAAGCGGGCGAAAGGGTGCCCATCGTGGACAAGCAAGGACGCTTTGTCCCTGAGATTACCGATTTTGCTGGTCGCTACGTAAAAGCAGATTACGAACAAGCAGCATCGAATCTGCCTTCTGTAGATGTACAAATTGCTCAAAAGCTCAAACAAGAAAACAAGGCATTTAAGGTAGAAAAATACGAGCACAGTTACCCGCATTGCTGGCGTACCAACAAGCCCATTTTGTACTACCCCTTAGACGCTTGGTTTGTTAAGACGACAGCCTATAAATCGCTTTTGGTTGAATTAAATCAAACCATCCAATGGAAACCTGCCTCTATTGGTACAGGGCGTTTCGGAAACTGGCTTGAAAATGTGGTAGACTGGAACATCAGCCGCGAACGTTATTGGGGAACACCACTGCCTATTTGGCGCACGTTGGACCAAAAGGAAGAGAAATGTATCTGCTCGCTGGCCGAACTTGCTTTTGAGGTTGAACAATCGGTAGTTGCCGGATACATGAAGCAGCCATTGTCGAAGGAGATAGACCTACACAGACCCTATGTAGACGATATTGTGTTGGTAAGCAGCAATGGGGAGCCTATGTACCGAGAGACGGCCGTTTTAGATGTTTGGTTTGACTCGGGTGCAATGCCGTGTGCACAATGGCATTATCCATTTGAAAATATGGATATTTTTGAGAAAAGCTTTCCAGCAGACTTCATTGCAGAAGGTGTGGATCAAACCCGGGGTTGGTTTTTTACCCTTCATGTCCTTTCCACCTTGCTTTTTGAAACGCCCGCTTTTAAAAATGTGGTTGTCAACGGATTGGTGTTGGACAAAAATGGAAACAAAATGTCCAAAAGTCAGGGCAATACCATTGATCCAACGGAACTCTTGGACCACTATGGACCAGATGCTACCCGTTGGTATATGATCAGCAATAGTCACCCGTGGGAGAACTTAAAATTTGATACAGCAGGGATAGAAGATGTGACCCGAAAATTTTTCATCACCTTGCACCATACCTACAATTTTTTTGCCCTCTACGCCAACCTAGATCAATGCTATTTTACGAAACCAGAGCCAGTAGTGTTGCATGAAATCGATCGGTGGATTGTTTCCCGTTGTCATACGTTGATTCAAACGGCAACACAAACATACGATGCATACGAAGCAACAACCGCTGCGCGCGCCATCCAAGAATTTGTCGCAAATGATTTGAGCAATTGGTATGTGCGTCTCAATCGGAAACGATTCTGGAAAAACAAACACGATCCAGACAAAGCAGCGGCCTATCAAACCCTATATGATTGCCTGATTGCCGTGGCCAAACTGATGGCCCCAATTGCACCTTTTTATGCAGACTATTTGTATCAATCGTTGAACAATTGTACAAAAAAAGAGATACATGCTTCTGTGCATCTGGCAGATTTTCCGCTTGCAGAAGTGCAATGGATAGATGCTGCGTTGGAACTTCGGATGCAGCATGTACAAACCATCGTTTCGCTAGCACATGCACTGAGAAAAAAATACAAGATTAAGGTTCGACAGCCATTGCCTAGTGTACAGATTGCGTCTGCTGTGCTAACTGCTGCAACCGATCTAACCAATTTAGAAGAGTTGATTAAAAGCGAGATCAATGTTAAAAGCATTCATTATTTAGATGGTGCTACCCATCTACTGCATAAAAAAGCAAGGGCAAATTTTCCCCTACTGGGCAAACGTTATGGTTCGAAAATGAAGCAACTAAGTGAAGCAATTTTGGCATTCAACCAGGAAGAAATTGTTTCCTTAGAGGAAGGAAAAACACACCTGCTTTACTTGGACGAGGAAGAAATTCCCCTTACGTTGGAAGATGTCATTGTGACTACAGAAGATGTGCCAGGGTGGTGCGTGGCTACTGAAGGTGCTGTTACGGTTGCATTGGATCTTACGTTGACCGATGCATTGCACAGGGAAGGGATAGCACGCGAATTGGTGCACCGCATCCAACAATTGCGCAAAGAGATGGGATTGGAAGTGACAGATAAAATTACCGTTTGCATCCAAGAAGGGCTACCCATGCTCACCGAGGCAGTAGCAGCACACAAAGCCTATATTGCTACCGAAACCCAAGCGCTTCAACTAACCTGTGGTGTATTGGATGCTGTCAGTGCAACTGTTGAGATCAATGGCATGCAAGCAAAACTGCACCTGCAGAAAACAACACCTGCTTGATCCATAGGTTATATTGTACTAGGCTTGCCTGTTGCAAAGTTTGTGGATGAAATGCCTTATCACCCTTTGCTATTTGGTCTATGGTATCTAGGAGAAGCGATTTACCAAATCTACGTGGCCTTATAAAGAAATAATAAGTTCCCTCATCTTCAAAGAGTCTAGAAATATATTCAGTTTTATCTGCATAAAATCCAGCTTCTATCATCTGTTTGGCACTAGCTTTTCCAATAGGAATGCGCACACCTCTGGGAGTAATTTCTTGTCGCTCTTGGTTGCTTAACCCCTTATCTTCTGTTTGATCTGCCATATTCTATTGTTTTATAGGAATTGCCATTTTCTATGCTATTTTGGACAAATATGTTTTCCGTGGTATTGTTCATGTGTAATGTGCTGGTGGTATCAGCGAGCTGGTCTGTCGGTTGCATGCTGCACATGGCTTGTTTTAAAAGGTTTATGGCTGCTTTTGAGGTAGTATGCGCTAGTTCTGCTGCTTTGGATTGGTTTGGTAGTAGCACTTCCTGTTGCAGGAACCGTTGTTCCAGC
>DATGWI010000097.1:0-5408 GCA_035299565.1 Amoebophilaceae bacterium
GCATCGTGACTGGGCTAGTGAACCTTAATCATGCTGTTGCACTCAGGGAAAGGGTGGCATAAAACATAGAAAAAAACCTAGAACCGCTTATACTTACTGAATCATTTGCTACACATCGGACTTACGCAACAGGTCTAATAACTGCGGAGAAATTCCAAAAGGGTGCGGAATGTGGGTTACAAACCACTCTCATTTTCATTCACCCGATTGGTGCGGAATATGGGATAGATGAGAACCCGCAACTTGACATTGATTTAGTGTATAGCGTTTTGGTGTGCTATTTTATGAAGACACTACCTAATAAGATGGAAGTCTACCAATCGACAGTATGTGGAAGACAATAGGCCTCTCCTTTGCATTGATCATCCTCATTTTCTTAAGCTGGAAATTAGCCAGCTAAGTGCTGAAGCTGCAGCACAGCACATTATACATCATACAAATAAGTTAAAATCATAACCAAAATACATCCCGCATATATGCGGCAGCACGCGACTTCGGTATGCCTAAAAATGCCTCGACCAACCATTTGTTGTGCAAGCGCTCTATTGTATTTTTAACACTAGTTCGGTAAATTCGTTCAAAGAGATCCTTTTGACATCGGGTCTGTTTTAAAGCTGAGTGCTTAGCATGTACGCACCTGTTTTCCACTGCCTGGGTACAGTAGTAGACGTGTTGAAGCTGTTTCAATAGCGTGCTATTGGATTGTATCAGGTTCATTCTTTAGTTGTTTGTGTACAGAAAATCTGCTGTATATGCAACTATATTGCAGGTTTTGCATACGGAACAAACCCCAAATAGGACCTTAGCAGGTTGCGTTGGAACAGAATCGGGTCAGGAATTTTGCAACACAGGTACAACACAGGACCTACATTTATACCTATGAATACATTGGCAAGAAATAGAATAGAATGCAAAACAGATGCAGCTTTGTTCCCTGAAGAAGACTTATCCTGCTTCTACATGAAGTGGTATGGGGTGATGCTGCTGATTCGTAAATTCGAAGACAAAGCTGCTCAACTCTACGGCCAACAAGAAATAAAAGGATTTTGTCACCTCTACAATGGTCAAGAAGCCTGTGTGGCTGGGACCGTTAGTGCTTTACGCCCTGGAGACAAACACATTACAGCCTACCGAGACCATGCACATCCCATTGCCTTAGGGACCGATCCGAAGTATATCATGGCCGAACTCTATGGCAAAGCCACCGGAATTTCCAAAGGATATGGAGGCTCTATGCATATGTTTGACAAAGAGCATCATTTTTTGGGCGGACATGGTATCGTGGGTGGACAAGTTCCATTGGGTACCGGAATCGCTTTTGCAGAAAAATATAAAAAGACAGGCAACTTGTGCATTACCTTTATGGGGGATGGTGCTGTACGGCAAGGAGCAGTACACGAAGCCTTCAACTTAGCCATGCTGTATGCGTTGCCTATTATCTTTGTTATTGAAAACAATGGTTACGCTATGGGGACTTCGGTCGAACGCAGTTCCAATGTTACCGAGCTGTACCGTTTGGGCAGTAGCTATGAAATGGATGCCGAACGCGTAGATGGCTTATGTGTTCAGTCCGTGCACCGTTCCGTTTCCAAAGCAGCAGAGAAAGCCAGAAAAGGTATACCCAGCTTATTGGAATTTGTTACGTACCGCTATAGAGGTCATTCCATGTCAGATCCTGGGAACTATCGAACCAAAGAAGAATTAGAAACCTATAAAGGACAAGACCCCATTCTGAAACTGAAAAGACGTATATTAGAAGCGCAAGTTGCAGATCCCAATGTACTAGATGCCCTAGACAAAAAAACCAAGGATGTAGTTGCAGACGCGGTGGAATTTGCCAAGGAATCTCCCTTTCCAGATCCAGCAACTGTGTATAAGTACGTTTACAAACAAGAAAGTTATTCGTTTCTCTCTCATTAAATTTTTATGAAAACAATAGATATAGAGAGTATTCCTAGGGGTAAAGGAACCGACCCAACGCTTCAAGGAGCAGCTGCAATGGATCCAATGCTTGCCAGAAAGCGTGCCTTGGAGCAATTGGACAGCTCAATTAAGGGTAGGAAAAACAGGTTCTACTTTGCCTGTTGTATGGTTGTGGTGGTAGCGCTATCTTGGTATGGTATTGAGCTATACCATGAAAAACAAGATTTGAAAGCCCAAGATGAGGCATTCCAAGCCATATATGATTTTGAATCAAATGCCTATGATAAAGCGTTAAAAGGAGATGAAACGCACAAAGGACTTCTAGCCATCAGCGAAGCATATCCCCATACAAAAACAGGAAGGCTAGCCAGGGTTTACGCAGGACTTATCTACATGCATCAAAAGGAATATGCTAAGGCAATCAATTGCCTGGCCCAATGTCACGTAGGCGACTCTGTGCTTCAAGCACGCGTTTGGTGTGTGTTGGGAGATGCTTATAGCGGACAGAAAAATTTTAGACGGGCGGCGGATTGCTATACGAAAGCAGCACAACACAAGCCCAATAGCGTCTACACACCTGTGTATTTGAAGAAAGCAGCCATTGCTTTTGAAGTCACAGAGCAGTACGCCCAAGCCCAAGCATGTTATCAAAAAATTATAGAGAAGTATCCGCATGCTGGTTCTGCTTATGAATCAGCGGTTAAGGAAGCAAGTCGCCTATCGGGACGGGGATAGAATCGCATACAACCAATCTCTTTTTCATGCACAAACAATGGGTTCTACAGTCCATAAAGGATGCGGAAAAAATAGAAGCAATATCCACTGTATTGGGTACCCCTTGCGCACTTTCGCATCTTTTGGTAAGCAGGGCTATAGCAACCTTTTCAACGGCTAAAGCTTTTTTTCGTCCCTCGTTAGAAGCGTTACACGATCCCTTTTGCATGAAAGGCATGGAACAGGCGGTAGCACGGCTGATGGACGCATTGTTCGTTAAGAACGAAAAAATATTGGTTTACGGAGATTATGATGTAGATGGAACCACTGCCGTATCCATGGTATATGCATTTCTAGCAGCATTGCCTGGCGCCCATGTAACCTATTACATACCCGATCGCATGACCGAAGGGTATGGTGTTTCTTTGCAAGCCATAGAGCAAGCACGACACGATGGGGTTACGCTTATTGTTACTTTAGACTGTGGCATAAAAGCATATGCTCCCATTGCCCAGGCAGTTGAATTGGGCATCGATGTCATTGTGTGCGACCACCACCAGGTGGGCGACCTGTTGCCTCCTGCTTACGCTATCTTAAACCCCAAACAAGCCGATTGCCGCTATCCTTTTACGGAACTTTCGGGCTGCGGCATTGGATTTAAACTCCTGCAAGCCTTTTGTCAGAAAACGGGACGAGATCTCCAGGCATTGTACCCTTACTTGGATTTGGTAGCTGTTAGTACTGCATGCGATCTGGTGCCACTAATCGATGAAAACCGCATCATAACCTACCATGGCCTGAAGCAGCTGGAGCATGCACCCAGACCAGGTTTGCATGCCTTATTGCAGTTGGGGGGATTGACTGCGCCACTGACCATTTCCGATATTGTTTTTAAAATAGGCCCCCGCATCAACGCGGCAGGACGTATCAGCCATGCTGCCTTGGCCGTTGAATTGCTTATGGAAAAAGACTGTGTCCAAGCACAACGATTGGCTTGTCTCCTCGATCGGCAGAATCGCATGCGACAGGAATTGGATGAGACGATCACACAGGAGGCTCTGGAAACCATTGCACGCATTGAGCAGAAACAGCCCAGGAAGAGCCATGTGCTTTTTAATAAAAATTGGCACAAAGGTATTGTAGGCATTGTGGCCTCTCGTTGTATTGAGCAGTACCATAGACCTACCATTGTTTTAACCCTTTCCAATGGCAAGGCCACCGGCTCTGCCCGCTCCATCCCGGGTTACAATATTTACGAAGCGATTGTTTCCTGTGGCGAGTTGCTCCATCAATATGGGGGGCATGCTTGTGCGGCTGGCTTGACGCTGTCTGTAGAAAACCTATTGCGCTTTCAAGAGCGGTTTGAACAAGTAGTTCAGCGTACCCTAGCAGATGGCTTGTTGATTCCCCAACAAGTGATCCACTCCATACTTCCGTTTCCATGCATTACGCGAAAATTTGTCTCTATTTTGTTGCAAATGGCTCCTTTTGGATCTGGAAACCCCACTCCAGTATTTGCCAGCAATAAGGTATACGTACATACCTATCGGGTACTTAAGGGGCTACACCTTAAATTGGAACTCTATCAAGCAGGCTTCACCGAGCGGTACACCGCCATAGGGTTTGGGTTGGCACAACATGAGCCGTTGGTTGCCAGTGGAAAGCCATTGTCCATAGCCTATAGCATAGGATACAATGTTTATTTGGGCAATCGTTCGATACAGCTGGTGGTACGAGACATCAAGTCGGACGAGCAAACCGTTGCGTTTTTTGCCTAACGTTTTATAGCAACCATCTTTTCATTGCCAGCAAGAGATTGCCTGCACGGGGGACTTATTCCCGTAGTCTACGCGCCAATGCGGCCAATGTTTTGTCCGATACACGTTCGGCATCGTGCGAAGAAACATAGCCAGGATACTGGGTAAATTTGGTTGAAATGCATGAGGTATGTTTTTGCCAATCCGCTGTATTTGTGCCATGAAGTGGAATAAGCTTTGCATGCAAATGGTTGACCCCATACCCTTCAAATAGAAGGGCCACGCGTGCTGCTGTTTCAAATTTCTTTACCAAACGGTTGGCAACCTGTCTAGCTGCCGCCATTAATTTGTTTACTTCCGTTTCGGGATGATCAAAAACGTAACTGCTCAGATGCTGTTTCGGTATCACGACCGTAAATCCTTCTGTATTGGGAAAGATCGATAGGAACGCCAAATAATGTGCATCTTCCCATACCTTGTGACAGGGGTCTAACCCCATGGCGATCCGGCAGAAGATACACTGCTGCTCTGGTTGGTGTAGGTGTGTTGTTGGTGACATCTTGCTCTGTTTTCGGTATAAAAATCAACGACGGTACAAGCCCTACCCTGGGCGTTTGGGATGGCGCCAATGGGTCAACGCAATCCTTTGCACACCATCTGTTTGGGATCAGGCCTATGATCCTTGGAATTTACCATAGGTTACTTTAAACTTGTTCTTGGCGGCTTAGGTCATGTTCTTCATAAGCGCCCAAAACCGTTCAACGCTGACTTCCCCATTCCTTTTCCTGTACGCTTTCTATGCACTCCTTTTTTTCACAGGCGCGGTTTGCAGTACGCACTAGAAAGGGAACCCGAAACTTGAAATTAATTGAGTAGAGCTGTTGCGTAAGTCCTAAAAAATAGTCGATGTTAAAATTGGGGTTTTCCAGATATCACTTGATCTAAGATCTCCTGTTAGAAGTCCTTATGTGAAGCCATATTTTCAGGTATTTTCCAAATTTTCCATAAACCTAT
>DATGWI010000098.1:0-2136 GCA_035299565.1 Amoebophilaceae bacterium
AGATAAACCACCCCCAAAAATTCAATTACATATTTTACCGCCTTATAGCCCAAATCTAAATCCCATAGAGCGGGTATGGAAAGTCATGAACGAATATGCCCGAAACAATAAGGTCTTTCCTACATTTAAATTGTTTCGAGACGCTATTATGCATTTTTTTACCCATACTTGGGAGGAGATAAAGCCTAAAATGGATACCAGAATTAACGATAATTTTCAGATCCTAAATCCGGCATCTTGATTCCGATTGAGTATAGCGCCGATTGAAAAAAGGAGGTGGAAAGCATTTGGCAAAGAGGAAAAGGGAGGGAGAAATCAGCGCTTGTTTTTTGGTACTCTTATAAAGACAAGAGTACGAAGAAAAGGACCATTTCGTAGGGGCTCCATCTGGAAACTCGATTCCGATCGAGTATATGCTATCAGATGTGCCTTACCGCATAGGTTTAAAAAAAGTCCACCGTATCGTTTGAATCATTTGCTTTGCTTGCGCGAATGACCGTTGTAAATCCATCCGTAGGAGGCGTAGTAGGGGCGAGTCCAGCATCCCCAAACTTGGTATACTGCCCAATGAATTGCAGGTATACGTTTCCCAACGCCCCATTTCGGTGTTTGGCGATGATCACTTCTGCAAGTCCTTGTGTCGGGTTGCCCGATTCGTCTTCTGTCAGCCCATAATATTCTGGTCTATAGAGAAACAATACCAAATCCGCATCCTGCTCAATCGAGCCCGATTCACGCAAATCCGATAGTTGAGGGCGTTTGGTACCCCCTCGGGTTTCTACCGCTCTACTCAATTGCGATAGGGCAATCACGGACACATCCAATTCCTTTGCAATGCTTTTCAGGGCACGAGAAATGGAAGCAATTTCTTGTTCTCGGTTGCCTCCTCCTCTGGAGGCATCTCCAGACATAAGTTGTAGATAATCGATCACAATCAATTGAATGTTGTGCTTGGCTTTCAGCCTTCTACATTTGGCCCGCAATTCAAAGATGGAAAGTGCTGGTGTATCGTCTACATAGATAGGTGCATTGGAAAGTTCATTTGTTTTGTATAGCAGCTGTTCCCACTCGTGGTCCATCAACTTACCTTGTTTGATTTTTTCGCTGGAAATTTCTGCTTCTGCCGAGATGAGTCGGTTGACCAGCTGCACCGCACCCATTTCTAGAGAGAAGATGGCCACCGCTGTTTTATGGTCTATGGCTGCGTTGCGCAAAGCAGAGAGGATAAAAGCTGTTTTTCCCATACCGGGTCGGGCAGCAAGGATGGCCAAGTCAAATTTTTGCCAACCCGAAGTAATGCGGTCTAGGGCAGTAAATCCGCTTGGAATCCCTGTAAGGCCGTCTACCCGTGTACGCCGGTTAGAGAGTCCATCAAACGCCTCTACCAACAGCGTATGCATATCCAGGCACCCTTTGCGCACGTTGCCGTCTGAGACTTCAAAAAGCGCCTGTTCAGTGCGATCCAGCACGTTGAATACATCCATCGTAGGGTCATAGGCATGCTTTTGCACGGTAGTAGAAATTTCTATGAGCGTTCGTCGGATGGCATATTCAATAATAGCCCTGGCATGAAATTCGATATTGGCCGAAGAACTGACGCGGGTTGTTAAATAGCTCACGTAATAACTCCCCCCTACGGTGGCCAATTTTCCATTTTTGCGCAATTGATTCACTACGGTAAGCATGTCCACGGGCTCGGAGGCATTAAACAGCTGCACGATGGTCTTGTAAATATCTTGGTGTGCCTCTTTGTAAAAGCTTTCTGGTTTTAAAAGGTCGATTACACCCACGAGCGCTTCTTTTTCCAACATCAGAGCACCCAATACGCTTTCTTCTAAGTCTAAGGCGTGTGGTGGGTATTTTGCCTGATGCGCAAATCCATCTGCAGAACGACTTGGTGAGGGAGTCGTTCCTAGGTCCATTTCTAGGGTTGTTGTATGGTTTTTCATAAGGAAGTAAGGGTTGTTTTTTTATGGATTGTTTTATGCAATATACTAGAGCTGTTGCGTAAGTCCTAAAAAATAGTCGATGTTAAAATTGGGGGTCTCCAGATATCACTTGATCTAAGATCTCCTGTTAGAAGTCTTTATAGGAAGCCATATTTTTAGGTATTTTCCAAATTTTCCATAAACCTAT
>DATGWI010000099.1:0-3013 GCA_035299565.1 Amoebophilaceae bacterium
ACCATTCAGACGCCAAGACCTTGCAATAAGCAAGAGCGCGAAACTAACGCGCTCTTGCTTATTGCAACAAATTTGCTGCAAACCGCAGAAACAAATGCACTACGTCGCGCTACTTAGTAGCGCATACTTATTTACATTTAAGACGCAATATGTTACGAAAAGACAAATGCGCAGACAACACTCATACTCAATATGTAATAATACCCATAGTTTCCCTAGATTTCTATTCCCGTCAACCCTGCTCTGCACAGGAGTTGATCAAATTGTAACCTACCTGAGAACTTGGATTTTCCACGCAGATCGTGACATTTCTGTTTGTCTTTCCGTTGTTGGTTGGCAGATCTTCAACTTGAAAAAAATCTTGAATAATTTAAATCTTGAAGAATCAAATTTTGCTTCATCTTGAAATCTTAAAAAAATAAAAAACTAGAAAAATAATCATGTTGAGATCAATCTTTAATCTTTAGTTTAAACTTGAAAAAGTTGGAAAAAACTCAAAAATCCAAAATCTTTGAAACAATACAACTAGAAAATTTTAAAATTGTAGAATCTAGTTTAGCTCCGTCTTGAAAAACTAGGAAAATATAAAATTCTTGAAGAAATCAAGATAGGTGCACTAATGGATGGCGTCTCTAGATGAGAGTCTATGGATAGGAGACTCGGCTCCTGCATAATTCGTGTGGCAACCTGTGGGAAAGAAACATCATGTAATCTTGGTCTCCGCTGCACAATGATACATATCATCAAACCCAGAAAATATAGTGCTTCATTGTCAAGAACACCAATATACTGTTGCTGTATACTCTGCCTTACTGCGTTGCCCAATGTGACAGCGACCAAGGATGCCAGCCCGGAAGCAGCATGCTGCCGCGAACTGAGATGGAGACGGTGAGAAACAAGCCACTGTCGGCAAGGGCTAGCCACAACCACACAGCTTTATTACGTAGACAATGTGAAATGGACTTTTTGCACAAAGTTTCTGCAACCTACAATGAATTACCTACCTGCGCATAATTTGTAAATGCTCTGTATGTGTTGATGGAGAAGTAGCCCACCAGATATGAAGACAGGCTGAAAAGTCCGATCACAATTGTTTGGTGCATCAAATCATTTAAAAGCGTGGCCGTAGTAGTGGCCAGGATTACTTTTGACACCCCAACAAGCAAATAATTTCCCACAGTCGCCAATAATTTTAGCACCCCGTGAAAAGCAATGGATCGGCCACTTTGCTGCTTGCCAAAAAGGCATTGCACGCAAATGAGAACCAGACTGCGGCAGACGAGAACTGATAGACCCAGCCAACTTACATGCAACAGCAGCATCACGCAACCAGCACATAAGCTGTAGTGAGAACGGCACATCCCTACTGCTTCCCAAACCTCGAGGTAACTGCCTCCCGCAAACCAACCCCGAAAACGCACCTGGTGCTTTCTTGTCGGGGAGAAAAACTGCTCCTTATCAACTCGTCCCAACTTTAAAAACCTGACTTGCTGCTGCACCTGCGGTGTTGCACGAGGTTTTTTTAAATACTTAGATCGCCATATTTCTATGTACAACTAACTACGGTTATCATACCGTCAGGCCGGTCACAAACTGCGGCAGCTGGCTTTCAAACTACTGCAGCTGCAATAACCAAGCTTAGTCCATGAAGCCCAATCCTCTAGCCAGTCACAAAGCGCTGAAGCTGATAATTTACAGTTTAGATATTTCATGCAATATATTGAGGATTACTTTACAAGCTGTAAGATGTAAGGTGCACGCTCAAAAAACTTAAATACCAAACAATAGAATAGGATGCCCCCTTGAAAGCAGGCTGCATTACTAGCTGCTTGACATGTTGTTAAACATTAAGCGCACAATGGCCACAACAAGAAACAAAGCTTAAAAGTTCAAGTCATGTAACACATATTTCAAAGGTTGCATTCAAATGGAATCAACTTTAAACTTTGTATGAATGTTGTACCGAGTTTAACAGAACTGTCCGACTGCGGCTGAAAGGGTACACCTCGCAAAACCTGTCAACACCTTGCGTCACCTCAAACAAGTCTTGTCAGCGAACGCATCGATCGAAAAAGGTCCAATTGTTAGTTGTAGACAAACTCGGTGGAGTTTCGACTCGCAAACCCCCAAACTAATGTTACACGATAGTTTGCAAACTCTTATCAAAACAAAAAAAAATAATTGAAATCGCTCATATCTGTAGTTCATACCTTAAAGCAACCACGCTGCATGGCAGAAAAACTGCTTCTCCTCAACTTGTCCCAGCTTTAAAAATCAGAACTAATTCCACCATAAAAAAAACCATTCTATTGTCATCAGCTCCAGGAAATGCGAGTTAAGAGTTTGCTAACATCTGTCTAAACACTGCTTGCCATTCCTGACCAACGCTACAAAGTTAGACCCTGACGGAAAGACGCAAGAGACGGAGAAACAGAGGCTACAGTAGCCAAAAGACACAAAACACCTAAAAAATAAATAAAAAAATGCCATGTTATAAATCAAAGTGTAATTTTTAAGTTAACTTGATAAAATTCTAATTTTGACAAGGTATCCCAACTTTTGATGGGTACTCTGACTGTCGGTCTTGTTCTGTCTGGTTTTATCGTCGGTGTAGATAAGGATTGGTCTAAATACTGCGCAACTAGGTAGCGCGACGTTGTCGCACTACCTAGTAGCGCGACATGTGAACAGTTATTTCCGTGGCCGGAATATGCATATTTTAAGTATGCTGCATGTTTAAACATCGTTAACGATATTATATTGCAAGAACTCGTTAACGATATTATGTTGTTCTGACAAGGTATCCTATACGCTGCACGTTTAAACATCGTCAACGGTATTCATATTAAATCCAATAGACAGACAGCCAGATTAATTTTAATACCGTTAACGGTATTAGCATTAAAAAGCAGGCTAATACCGTTAACGATATTGTGTTGTTTAGAAATCGTATTTGCTATGCTGCTTGTCCAAATATCGTTAACGGTATTATAGTAAAAGTCAACAGACTGAC
>DATGWI010000100.1:0-4806 GCA_035299565.1 Amoebophilaceae bacterium
CGTAAGCTATGGGGATGTTTCGTTAATTTTTTATAGGTTAGTGTCATAGGGGGTTGGGTTTTACCTTACTTTTCCCCCTATTTTAACCCTTTTTCTCCTTACTACCTAACTATAAGCTACTTACGCAACAGGTCTAGTATATAAACGTACGACCTTATCTTGGCGCACACACACTTACATGGACAAACTCTTTGAACCCATGGTACGCAACAAACATTGTACGCAACAAATTTGTTTTTTTTTGCTTACCTTTGGTTCATACCTTGGTTCATACTTGGGCTTAGATCCAATATCAATCGCACGCTTCACCTGCTTCATGGAGCAATGTAGAAGGACCCGTGCCCAAGACACATTCCCAGCTCAATCGCTCGGCAGTAGTGCCACTAACACATACCGGCTGTGCGTGACGCTTCCCATGGAAAATCCACGCTTTTGCGCCATACACTTGAGCATGGTTTGCCCATAGAGCGCCTTCCAAACGAAGTACTGGTTGAGGCATTTTTAGGCATACCAAACCAAGTTATATAAAAAACGCACAGGAAAATGATTTTAAATTTAAAACGTGAAACAATAAAAATATGTCCAAACCAACGATTGATCAGGAAGAAGCATTAGCATATCATGCTCAATTCCCTGCTGGTAAAATAGGTACCGCCGTCACCAAACCACTCATTACACCACGGGATGTAAACAAGGCATATACACCGGGCATGGGCGCGGTATGTGAAGCAATTGCTGCAGATGCTCAAAAAGTGTATGCGTATACCGGTAAGGGGAATCTGGTAGGAGTGGTCTCCAATGGAACCGCTGTATTGGGCTACGGCGCCTTAGGACCTTTGGGAGCCAAGCCCGTTATGGAAGCCAAGGCTATGATTTTAAAGCGTTTTGCCGATGTAGATGCATTTGACATAGAAGTCAATGCCACCGTTCCAGAAGAAGTTATACAGATCATCAAAGGCATTGCACCTACTTTTGGTGCGCTGAACTTAGAAGACATTAAGGCGCCAGAATGTTTTCAAATAGAGCAAGCATTGGGTGCTGCATTGGATATACCTGTTATGCATGACGACCAACACGCTACTGCCATTGTAGTGAGTGCTGCTTTGTTGAATGCATTGTTGCTTGTCAACAAATCCCTTGAACAGGCACAGATCGTTTTCAGTGGGGCAGGTGCAAGTGCAATCGCTACCGCTAAGCTCCTGATAGAGCTAGGCGCTCATCCGGACCATATCGCCTTATGCGATCGGCAAGGGGTCATCCGAAAAGACAGAGACGTATTGGATCCCCTCAAGGCTGCTTTTGCCACAGACCGTCCCATACATACCTTACACGATGCAGTAACAGATGCAGATGTATTTATAGGGCTCTCTTCTGGGAATATTTTATTGCAAGAAAGTGTCAAAAAAATGGCTCCAGCACCCATCGTCTTTGGATTGGCAAATCCATTTCCCGAAATTGGATATGAAACCGTAATGTCTGCAAGACAGGATCTCATATTTGCTACAGGAAGAGGCGATTATCCAAATCAAGTAAACAACTTGCTGGTATTTCCCTACTTGTTTAGAGGCGCTCTAGACGTACATGCTACTTCCATCAATGGAGCTATGAAACAAGCAGCTGTGCATGCCATCGCACAACTTGCTCAAGAAGAAGTGCCTGTATTGATGCGTAAATATTATGGAGGTCCCATGCAGTTCGGTAAAGAATATGTCTTGCCAAAAGCATTAGACCCACGGTTGCTTCTTACTGTTTCCGTAGCGGTTGCACAAGCAGCCATGGATTCTGGGGTAGCACGGCACGCTATCACAGACTGGGACACGCATAAAAGCAATTTGTTGCAGCGCGTAGGACACTATGCCTGATTTTAATTCTCCTTGATGTACTATTTAATTGTATGAAGCTGTCCTTAAACTGGCTCAAGGCCTATGTGAACTTTTCGCTCAATGCATCCGAAGTTGCTGCATTGCTCACCCAACGTGGCTTGGAAGTTTCTCATATAACTCCCAGCATAAAAGGCAATTTGGAAGGATTGCTCATAGGAGAAGTGATTGATTGTGTTCCACATCCAAATGCAGATCATTTGAAGCAAACCTTGGTTCATGTCGGACAAGAACAGCCTCTGACAATTGTCTGTGGTGCTCCTAATGTAGCAATAGAGCAGAAAGTAGTAGTTGCTACAGTGGGTGCCATGCTGCATCCTTATCCAGATCAGGTGCCTTTCCAAATTAAAAAAAGTAAAATCAGAGGCGTTGTGTCTGAAGGGATGCTCTGTTCAGCAAGTGAAATTGGATTAGGACCCGAGCAAGACGGCATTATGGTGTTGCCTACCACTCTACCTGCTGGAATAGCTGCCAATGTCTGTTTCAAGGATGCATTAGATACCATTTTAGAAATCGAGATCACGCCCAATCGGGCAGATGCTTGTTCGCACCTAGGCATCGCTCGGGAGTTAAAAGCCATATTGCACCTTCCTATGGTGTATCCTTCGGTTGAAGCATTTGCCACCGATGCCTTTACTTCGCCGCTTCAATTGGGCGCAATAGACGCCAGCCTCTGTCCGCAGTATTGTGGTGTCTTGGTTAAAGACATGGTGGTTCAACCCTCACCAAACTGGTTGCGTATCCGTTTGGAACAGATTGGCGTAAAGTCTATAAACACCATCGTAGACATCACGAATTTTATACTACACGATATAGGGCAGCCACTCCATGCCTTTGATTGGGATCAAATCAAAGGAGATTCCCTTACCGTACAAAAACTGCCCAGCGGTACATTGTTCGTAGGCTTAGATGGCATAGAACGTACGCTTACAGGCGAAGAAACCATGATATGTGATGCAGAAGGGCCCATAGCCATGGCTGGTATCATAGGAGGCCTACGCACCTGCATCCAACCACATACCCAACGTGTTTTTATAGAAAGCGCTTACTTTACGCCAGATTCGATACGAATTGCCTCTCAAGTACACCACCTTAAGACAGATGCATCGTTCCGTTTCGAACGTGGAACAGACCCTAACATCCCATTATATGCCTTAAAAAGAGCAGTATTGTTGTTAAAAGAATGCATTCCTGCTGCAATTGCATCTGAAGTCCTCAGTTACCATCCAACGCCCATCAACCATTTTAAAGTTCCCCTGACCTATGCGCGGGTAAACCAATTGCTCGGTACGCCAATGGATCCGATCATGGTCAAGCAAATCCTTCGGGATTTAGAGGTTGATATAACGTCAGAAACAGACAAAGGATTTGTGGCATATGTACCTCCTTATCGGGTAGATGTAACCAGAGAAGTGGACTTAATCGAAGAAATTGCCCGCCTGTATGGATACGATGCTTTGCCCATAAACAATCATTTGGCTACGGCTTACATAGCACCTAAAAGCACCGTAGGACAGGCTTATAAGTTGGAACAAGAAATCACTGAGCTTTTGGTTGGGAATGGCTATACTGAAATATGGACCAATTCTCTAACCAAATCTGCTTACAACAGGACCTTTCCAACCAGCTCTGTGGATGGATTGGAAGCAGTTGCATTGCTTAATCCGCTGAGCAGTACCACGGACGTATTGCGTAATAGCCTATTGTTTAGTGGATTAGAAGTCCTTGCTTACAACTTAGCAAGGAACAAGAAAGATGCGCTCTTGTTTGAGTTTGGAACGGTATATGGGAAAAAAGTCTCAACCTATTTTGAAACAAAAAAGTTGGCCCTTTGGCTTACTGGAGAAACCGAAGCATGCAACTGGGCGCGTCGGTTAGGTCCTATTCGCTTGGAAAATGTACGGCATATGGTGGAGCAAATCGCAGCCAAACTAGGCATAACGTCTCTTACATATGCACCAGTAACCCACCCTTGCTACGAACAAGCTGTGCAAGCGACGCATAACGGAACAAATATGGTAACCTTTGGTTCGGTACATTCCTCCATCTTGCAGCACTTTTGCATTGAACAACCTGTGTTTACTGCAGCAATGAATTGGAAGCAATTGCTAGCAGTGCAGCAAGTCGCTCCCACCTATGCTCCCATTTCTAAATTTCCTGCTGTTAAAAGAGACCTTTCACTGGTTTTAGACCAACCTGTCTCGTTTCAATCCATCAAGGATTTGGTCCAAAAACAGGGATATAAAACCATTCGCACCATGAATTTAGTAGATGTGTATCAAGGAGACCAGTTGCCTGCTGGGAAAAAATCATATACCATTCGATTTGTTTTACAGGATCAAACAAAGACATTAGAAGAGAAAAACATCGACAAACTGATGCAACAGTTGATGCAAGTTTTTGAACGTGTGTTACATGCCATTATCCGAAGATAAAGACCCTCAGAGCAAAGAAATGCTGGCGTTCCAACGGTTCGAAACCCTACTCATGCAATTGCTGCAACGTCATACAAGCGATCAAAAACAAATTAAACAGTTGATATGTGAGAATCAACTATTGAAAGAAAGGCTGCAACCGTACAAAGAATTGGGCACTGCACAAACAACGGGATCCAGTATGCAACAGAAGCAGCTCTCGTCTACTTGTAACGATGCCTTGATTCAAGAAATCAACTTTTATATTAAGGAAATAGACGCCTGTTTGAGTTATTTTGAGCAAACTTGAAGCAAGAACATGCATAGAAGCTTGTGGATGTCTGGGTCTGTCCATTTTATACGGCGGCTACTAGACCTGTTGCGTAAGTCATTTTACTCATAAATACATAGGTTTATGGAAAATTTGGAAAATACCTGAAAATATGGCTTTATATAAGAACTTCTAACAGGAGATCTTAGATCAAGTGATATCTGGAGACCCCCAATTTTAA
>DATGWI010000101.1:0-19945 GCA_035299565.1 Amoebophilaceae bacterium
GTTACACCTGGCTGCGCAAAATGGTCATCTAGAGGTGGTGCAAGCGTTGCTCGAGAAAGGTGCACCGGTGGACGCTCTGGCAAAAGACAACGCGGCCCCGTTACACCTGGCTGCGCAAAATGGTCATCTAGAGGTAGTAAAGGAGTTGCTCGAGAAAGGTGCACCGGTGGACGCTCTGGCAAAAGACAACTGGACCCCGTTACACCTGGCTGCTTTTAATGGTCATCTAGAGGTGGTGCAAGCGTTGCTCGAGAAAGGTGCACCGGTGGACGCTCTGGAAATAGACAACTGGACCCCGTTACACCGGGCTGCTTTGAATGGTCATCTCGAGGTAGTAAAGGAGTTGCTCGAGAAAGGTGCACCGGTTGACGCACAGTCAAAAGGCAACTGGACCCCGTTACAGCTGGCTGCGCAAAATGGTCACCTAGCGGTGGTGAAATACCTGATCAAAGAAGGCGCTGATATTTTTACTCGGAATAATCACGTCACGGTGCTACACCGAGCTATATCAGGAAATAATATAGAGCTGATACAATTCATCTTAGATAAGATTAACAATGCAACCGATAAAGACCTTCAGCGGCGCTATGAAGTCTTAAATGCACCAGATGGTCAAGGCGACACCCCATTGATGGGGGCCATTGAGAACGAAAGGATAAAAGCAACACAGTTGCTGCTCGAGCATAATGTTGATGTCAATATAAAAAATAACGAAGGCCTGACTGCCCTGCACTGGGCCGTTAAAGTAGAGCGTTTAGAGCTCGTCCAACTGCTCCTCGACCATCATGTGGATCCAGCCATTAAAGATAAACAGGGAAAAACCGCTCTTGTTTGGGTAGAAGAAAAAGAAGTTCCCGTTACTAATGCTGAATCAATCAACACCATAAACAACATAAAAGCTTTGTTGATGCGTGTAGAGCACTTAGATCCCCTTGAGCGCTTAGAAGCAGTGAGGCGAAGCTCTGCTGATCTAGATCTTCTTGATCCGGACTGTTTCCAGCAGCACTGTGAAGAACCGTTGCTAGGGACTTGTGAGGCAACACAAGAAGAAATGTCACTACAAAACCAATGCCAAGAAGCAAAACAGGCGAATACGACGTCAAAACCAGATCTCAGCCTTTTAAAACAAGCCATATGCAGCATGCCACCAACAGACCAGCTTTCTAATATCAGTTTATACATGAGGGATATCCATAATACGGACAACACACTTGTCCAAAGTCCAGATCATGGCAATCCATATAGAAAGTGCGCTGTCTTGTAGCGTATTGTTGCTAAAATCAGCAGGCGTTGCAATATCTGAGGTTATAGTAGACCTGTTGCGTAAGTCTGCAGCCTTGATACAGTGGTACAGGAAAGCATTGATCTTAAAAGAAGTTTAACAACTTCTATGAATCACTCCTCTGTGTCTAATGATTCTTGAAAATGTGCGACCCGAAAGTATTGATTTTGTGATGGTTAAATTCCATCTTCCCTAGACATCGGGGATAATGCATGTCTCACATTTCAAAGCATGGCGACCTTTGGGATGCAAGCATGAGGCAAAAGCAGGTCACTTCAAACCTTATGGAGAATCCCTGCAAGCACAGTTAGATATGATTACAAAAGGAACCTATGATTGAATTGTCGTTAGGAGCAAGTGTGAAATTAAGGTTGATACGCATAGACCATATGGTTTGAAGCATAAGAGGGGTCAAGGTTGTTTTCACTTGATCATAGATGTTCTCAGCTTCCGGCAAATAGTAGGAGTCTAAGTCTAACATGAAACAAAATCATGGAACGGGGTAACTGTCAAGTTTCACCAGGTTGTTCCTTGTCCCTACTGGGCAATGTCTACGAAGGGTTGTTGGAGTACCACTACCTGGAGCGGCCGCTGCGACCTGTGCCCAACCTAGCCGCTGCCATGCCCATGGTTTCGCCAGATGGCTGCATTTATACCGTTACCCTACAAAAAGGTATTTTCTTTCACGACGATCCCTGTTTCCCCGATGGCAAGGGCCGTGAAGTCGTAGCCGAAGATGTGGTATACAGCTTCAAGCGCCTTTCCAGCCAATCCTTGAGACTCGTCCATTATGCGCGGTTGTGGCGTCTGATAGAAGGATTCGAGGACTTCCAACGGAAT
Organism: Amoebophilaceae bacterium; assembly: GCA_035299565.1. Classification (GTDB taxonomy): domain Bacteria; phylum Bacteroidota; class Bacteroidia; order Cytophagales; family Amoebophilaceae; genus Cardinium. The sequence continues at coordinate 2,123 of DATGWI010000101.1, forward strand.
TGGAAGTTCCGCCATTTCAACGATTACAGTGCTCCGTTGCCCGGCGTCAAGGCCATTGGCCACTATACCGTGCAGTTTACCCTAATCAAACCATTTGCGCTTTTTCTGCACTACTTGGCCATGCCCTTTACCAGTGTGGTTGCCAAGGAAGCGGTCGATTGCTATGGCGAAAACTTTAAATACCACCCCGTGGGCACGGGCCCCTTTGTATTGCCCTGCTTGGACCTTAATGCCGATCAACTTGTCTTTACCAAAAACAACCGGTTTCGAGACAAGTTTTTTCCAAGCACATCCTCAGTCAAGCTCAAACACTTCTTGGCTTCCGCTGGGAAAAAGCTCCCTTTGGTAGACAAACTGGTCTACCACCGCCCCGAACACGAACGTGCCAGCGAGCATTTGTTTTACAAAAACGTAGTGGGCATTCTGGAAAAAGATTATCTATCAGATGAAGAACATTTGCATTTTTCCAAGATGCTTACTGACGCCGACAGCCTGGCATGGTTAGCATCCAATGGCATTAGGTCCTTACAATGCGCAACACATGGCTTCTCCTTTATCGCTTTTAATGCATTTAGGTATCCGTTGAGCCTTCAAAAAGTACGGCAAGCCATGTCACTCGCCTTTGACCGGATTGCGTTCAACAGACGTTTTATGAACAATATGGGCATTATTCCACACAACCATATTCCCTCCAACTTTCCAGGGCACAATGCCCAGGTGCCCAATCCCTATATTACGTACGACCTAGCAAGGGCCAAGCAGCTGCTTGCCGAAGCAAGCAGGGTACCCCAATGGGAAACGGTTTCCAAAGCTTACATTGGATACGTCTTATGGGGAGGAACTGAATTCTGCGGCCACGTTTTTTGCCGACTGTATGAAGCGCATCGGCATTTGCATAGAGGTGGAGCAACATCCTTTTCCTGAATTGCTGCTCAATACCCACAAGGGGTGGCACACGTTGGCATTATTGAGTTGGCGTGCCGATTTTCCAGATTTTGCTTCCATGTTTGAACTCATACGCTTCCCCAGGGTAGGGGGTGGTATCCGGCTGATGGCCGATCCATTTGATGCGCTATATGATCAAGCGATGCAGACAGTGGACGATGGAGAGCGGACCAAGCTTTTTGCACAACTAGACGAACAAGCCGCTGAATTGGTACCGTGCCTCTTGCTTCCTATTACATTCAATTATGCATTGGTGCAACCATGGGTCAAAAATTACGTTATGAGTCCCTTCCTTTATGGAAAAACACAATACATCGATGTACTGCCGCACAAACACAAAATGTTGTTTCACGAGAAGGTCTACCTACCTCCATGTATTGCCCGTCCAAGACCACCTCGTCCTAAATCCTTCTCATTGATAGAAATGTGTCAGGAAGAAAGAAGAAGATCCCAAAAAGAACTTGCCTCCAAACGCTAGGGTGCACTTATATCTATCAAGACAAAAATACAAAGCAAGAAGGATCGGGACGTTGAGGCACGATACAAGCTGCCGGATTTGAATGTCTTTTCAAAAGAGCTCCATGCATGTCAAAATTATACCTGTAAAAAGCTTGCTTTTAAAATTCCTTTTCGTTACATTTCTCTTAACAAGAAAAAGGCAGAGGGAGAAAGAAAAAGGTAGAAAGGGGAACCAAAGGCCGTAACATGTATATCCACTAAAAAATGCATTTATCTATTATTACACCCAACCGTACTGTATTTAAAGGAGACGTTGATAGTGGAACATTTCCTGGAACCCAGGGTCGGTTTCACGTATTGAAAAACCATGCTCCTACGGTAAGTAGTCTAACAGCAGGTGAGTTGAAGTATACCATGGGCACAGAAGCTTTGACACTGAAGATCAAGAACGGTTTCGTTTCGATAAACGAAAATGAAATCAAGGTACTCTGTGAGGTTCAAACAGGCTAGTCAACTCTCTTTCATTTTCTGCTTAAGGGAAAAATAATCTGGTATTAAAAATTGGAGTAGCAAACAGTTAACGAGGGTTGTGTTGCGTAATGGATTCAGAAAGCTTTTTTCTTATAGGTAAGGCCTTAGCATCTTATAAATAAAATGACTTTTTTACCATGAACGTTTTATTTTTACGCGACCTGAATAGCCTATATATTTTTTTGGGGCCAGAATCTACTTTCTGTTCTTTGGCTATAGCATTTGGATGGGTATGAGACATAACCCATGTCTCTGATACTAAAAATTTAATTTAATAAAAATGTTTCATCATTGTACAAATATTCTTTTAACAGAACTAAACCACTACATTCAGAGCAAAATGGATCTTCCAGGTCCATTTGTCTCTACTGCAATGATAAGCAATTCTAGAATAGAAAGCAAATATCCCAATGGAATTGGGATGCATTTGGTGGATATTGTTCCGGTACCATTGCGCACCAATTCCAATGAATATGTACCACACGAGGGCGGATTCGTTGTACGCAAGCTTCCTGAGGCATTTAGCCTCTATTTTTTATTTTCTATTGCCAATATACCATCTGATTTCTTGAAAAATTTAGAACTATTGGCCCATGTGGCTGCTTGTTTTCAACAAAAGTCGCACTTTGACCAGCAAAATACACCTAGCGTGCAGGAATATGGCATGGAAAGCTTTTCGGTCGAACTCGTAAAAATGTCTGCTTCAGAAAAATCTAAGTTTTGGAGAAGCTTACAGGCGCCTTACAGTCCTTCCTTATTGTATAAGGTCGGGGTGCTGTTTGTAGAAGAAACGGCCACCAAGAGTGTGCCTAAAGTATCGGCTTTTCGATGGTTTCACAAATAACGGATATGGCATTTGCAACCAAACTATTTCGGATCGTTGTTTCAAACTGTTACTACAAATTGAAAGAACAAGGAGGGGCTGATTTTAATATCCAGCCCATAAAGGCATCCGAAACCTGGATGAAGCATCGAAAAATGCGCATGCTCCAGCATCCAGATGGCATAGAGTTGGTGTGGCTGTCGGAATTGTACGATGACCCATTGGCCCTTTTAAAGTCCAAAACAGAGGGAATCACCCTCTCATTTGTTTTGACAGCGAAAAACGGTCGGCTGTTCAACCATTCAGAAGTAGAAGTTGGATATCCGAAGGCAAAGTCATACTATTTTCACAACCGACACAAGCACGGAAGCAATTTGTTGCATCATGATTCTTTTGTGAGCCAATCAGACCTATTGGATGTGCATAAAATAGCCAGTTACCCAACAGAACCTGGCTGGAATGTGTTTGGCATCATTGACATTGATTTGGCGTCTTGGATTACCCAATGCGAAAAAAACAACAAGTCATTTTCTGCCGATGCCATTCCTTATGAAATTAAGCTTAAAAACCGCTCCACTTTTTGGCGGTATCATGTGATCGATACAAAAAAACAATTAAAGTTGCCGATAAAGGTGGTCGCTTCTGGAGAGGATACCAGTTGCTTTGGTGAAGCCCGTGCTTCCGTAGAAACAGCTGGTACGTATTGTATAGAATCTACCAAACCGATTGGACTTTACGATCGATATGATTTTTTTTTCTCGCTTTGTACGGTAGACAAGAGCAAAACCAAGCAGGAGAAGGTCGCAATCGAAAAACTTCCTTGCCCTGCGCATGATTCGCTTAGGCAGGACAAATCAAATCACCAAAAAAACTATAGCGATATAGTGGTATATATCTAGCTTAATTTAATTTATAATTTATAAACTCAAAAAAATAAAATCAAAATGGCTGAAATTTTAAAAACTCCCGGCGTGTACATCGTCGAGAAGGATACAGGTGCCAACGCAGTGGTTCAAGTATCAACGGCAGTTCCTGCTTTTATCGGATTTACTGAAAAGGCTGAGATTAATGGAAAGTCTTTCCATATGAAACCGGTTCAAATTTCTTCCCTATCTGAATATGAGTTGTTTTTTGGGAGTGCTCCTGTTCCTGTTTATACCATAAAAGAAGCGGAAGAAGGGGCACATGACTTGGTTATGCATGGCAAATCTTATGCATTGGAACAAAGTCAACATTCTACTTTTTACCTTTACAATAGTCTGAAACTATTTTTTGATAACGGTGGGGCAGATTGTTACATCGTTTCAGTGGGGCAATATGGCAATCCAAATGTGCCGCCCGAAATTACAGCAGACGCTTTCAAGCAAGGAATCGATGTGTTGGCAGGTGAGGAGGTGCCAACGATGTTGGTAATACCTGATTCGCTTTTGTTGGACGAAGAGGATGCTTCGTACTATGCCGTGCAAACCTATGCATTGGCACATTGTGGCAAATACCTCAACAAAGTGGCATTGTTTGACATATGGGGGGGAAACAAAGAACTACCGATTGAGGATAAAAATAAGTATGTCAATCGGTTCCGCGAATACATTGGCTTAGACAATTTAAGTTACGGAGCTGCTTACTATCCTTGGGTGAAGACCAATATTATCCCATTGAATAGCATCGACCATAAAAACTTTTCGCTGGAGTCGTTGCGCGATGTATTGCAAGAAGAGCACAAAACCATGCTCTCCAACTTGATGAACGCTACGACCGAAAAAGAAAAAAACTATTGGGATGCTGCCCTTAAAAACACCAGCAAAGAGTACAAATTGCTTCGAAAAACCATTGCAGATCGGTTGAATATTTTACCAGCTGCTCCAGCCATGGCAGGACTTTATACCCGTACAGATAAAGCCAGAGGGGTATGGATTGCGCCAGCCAATCAAAACTTAAACGCTGTGATAGAGCCCATGGTTAAAATTACCCATGAAGAGCAAGAAACTTTAAACGTAGATGGCATTAGTGGGAAATCCATAAACGCCATTCGTACTTTTAAAGGAGCAGGCGCAGCAGTGGTTTGGGGAGCACGAACCTTGGCAGGAAACAGTCCAGAATGGCGGTATATCAACGTACGCAGGTTGTTTATCTTGATCGAACAGTCCATTAAAAATGCAGCTTTTTCCGTAGTGTTTCGGCCAAACGTACCCGTTACCTGGGCAGTAGTAGAAGGTATGATTTCAAACTTCTTGACCAATCTTTGGAGACAAGGTGCCTTGGTGGGTGCTACCCCTGCGGAAGCATTTACCGTGCTTTGTGGACTGGGTTCAACCATGACACAAGACGATATCAACGAAGGCATTATGCGGATTTCGGTGAAAGCCGCTGCTCCAAGGCCAGCTGAGTTCATTGTGCTGACATTTGAACAGAAGATGGGGGCAGATGGATAAGACTTCTATGGAAGTGTTGCATAGGTAGAGGAGTAAACCTCTATCTATGTTACTCAAATTTGGTAAATAAATTATAATATACTTAAAACCAGTAAGAAAAATGGCTGAAAATCTATTAGTACCCGCTATTGTACATTTCAATTTAGGCTCCAAAAAGTTAAGTATTACCGACTATCAGATGGTGTTTACCATACGTAATGGATCTCGGTACGTTGAAGCAATCGATGCAAAAGGTCGGAGGGCCTATGCACTCCAGAAAGGAGGAGAAGTGATACAAGAGGCTGATGTGAAAGTCTCTGTACTTAAGACACCTGATGAAAAATTTGATGATGAGATTAAAAAGCTAAAAAAAGCCCTAAAAGCAACAACAGAAAATGACCCTAGAAAATATGTGGAAGATATGCTTTTCTCTTTCGCAACAAGCGATGACAGGCCCTTTGCACATGTGAAATTTCAAGGATATGTAAGTGAAGTAACAAGCAACGTGGATCCCGATACGGCTTTGCAAGAAATTACAGCTGATATAGAGGTCTACGATCCTACTACTTTTGCCATTAAAAAGTAACTCTAGATTGTTCGTTTATAAAGTATTTCTGATTTTTTTGAGTAGTTTATTTAGCCTTTTAACAACCCTATGAAAAGCATAACCATTGATTACAAACACTTTGAAAAAGCGGGTTTTGATTCTAAAAATTGCAGCGTTGCAGACGTTGAAATACCCAATGGGAGACATGCCACGAGGGTAAAAGTATACGATACCGCTACAGCTGCACCACTTTTTCAGAACCAAACCAACGTTGGAGATATCGTAACGTTTGCGGTAGAGTTTTTGCCTTTTGTCAGAGGAAAAGAATTGGTTTCTAGAGCAGATGACCTTATTCAGGATGTTTTTAAGGATGGTTACGAGCCAGCACCATGCACCATTTGTACCTATAAAAAAGATGGATCTATAGATACAAAAAAAACCATAAATGATGTATTCATACAACAAGTCAAGCTGTTTGTGAACAAAAAAGACGAAGCCACAGGCGAAATGGGATACATCCGCATCTTGTTTACGTTACAAGGGTTGCGAACTAAAAAATAATTTAGGTCTTATATCCTATGCCTGATTTTAATTTGGTTCATTCACATTTCTTCCAAGTAGAGCTATTGGGTGTAACAGATGGGAGTTCGCCCGAATATTTCCATCGTGTAGAAGGCTTGAGAAGTTCCTTAAACATGGAGGCTTATGTCCCAGGGGGGGCCAACAAGCCCTTTTATACTTCGAATGGATGTGAAACAACAGACATCGTCCTAACTAGACCGTTGCTAGAAGGGAAAACAAAAATCACCTTGTGGTGCGAAGATGCCATTGACAAGCAGATCTTTAAACTCACACAAGCATGCTTGTTGGTTTTAAACAGGGAGGCTAAAATCATCGCTCAATGGACCATAGAAGATGTCTACCCAAAAGGCATAGCCATTACTCCTTTCTACCTTCAGAAGGAAATAGATGCTGGTATAGGTGAAACCATTACGATTGGTTATTCTAGATTGGTACGCACCAAGTAGCATGAGAGGTGGTTGTAGGACATACAGTATGCTCGTACAGCAGAAGGTACTGGGGGCAACTCAATAGTATCGGCCCGTTCAGTCCTTGTGTGCTGTAACATGTAAGGACCGCGTCGTCAAAACGGACAGAAAAACCATGCGCTGTAGAGGTACAACAGCTTCATATTGAAATGCAAGAAAGCAGATGCCTATTAAAATTAATGAACTGGTTATACAAGTGAAGGTGCATGATGATCCAAAACAGATGGATTCAATGGATTCATTTACTTATACGCTTACAGAACAACAACGTTTGTTGGCAAAAAAAATTTTGGATCTGGAATTGGATCTGAAAATACAAGAAGCACGTTAAGCCTTTTTCGCTAGCTATTTATTACGCCTATGAGTACCGTTAGCAAACTAATGATCAAGGCCTGTAGGGATAATAAATTCTCTTCTTTCACAGGACAATTTATTACTTCTATTAATCCAGAAAATTTGGTTATCAAAAGCGGGGTGGGGTATCATACACCTCAGTCGATGGCAGGAGCTACTTTATTGCAGTATCGTGGCACGCCTCCTAGATTGCTTGCTTTTAGTCTCCTGTTTGACAATACAGGCATCATTCCTGGAAGCAATACCATTCCGGTAATCGAGCAAGTAAAACAACTACAAGCAATTGCATATGATGTTCAGAAAAAGAACAACGCACCCAACTACATTCGAGTAGTATGGGGCCAAATTGATTTTAAAGGACGTTTAGTAGATCTAGAAGTCACCTATTCCATGTTCCAAATGGATGGAACGCTCGTTCGAGCAGAAGCAAAGATAACTGTCTTAGAAGAGATTCCTCTGGTAGGACCAGGTAAATCTGCTGCTGGTAAGGATAGTGAATATGCCAAAGCATCGGGCGCAAGTGCCACTGGCAGCCATCGAATTGGTACACAAGATGGTAATGTGGGTGCCCCTACAGAGGAAGCCTTTGCCCCAACGCCTGATGGCACAAATGGGGCCTATAGTGGTGCACCAGATGGTGCTTATGAGGGTGGCCCGGACGATGTTTATGAGGGTGACAGAAGCAATAATAATAATACAGGTTGGGGTGCTGCATCTAGCACTGGAGGTGGTATGCATACAAGTGCAAATCAGGGACCCAATAGCAACAATATTGGAGAGGGGAGTGGAGCAGGAACCAACAATGTGGCTGGGAAAGGGGGTAGAACAGGAACCAACCATATAGCTGGAGGAGCGCACAGAGCAGGAACCAACAATATGGGGATAGGAGATGGTACTGGGAAGAATGCCAAGAACCATAATAGTACGGGCAGCAATATGGGCAGCAATACGAGCAGCCATACTATAGGAAGCAATGCTGCTGGAGGAGGAAATGCCAGCGGTATGAATTCCGGCGGAGGAGCTGAGACCGGAGCGTATAGGATGCATGCGCATAACAATAAGACCGATAGCGGCAGCTATAACTATAGTCATGTAAACGGAAAACAACCCCCAAGAGGCATTGGTAGCAATCTAACAACCCATAAAAAGGATTTCAACCTTAAACTTGCCAATAGTCTAAAAGATAAAATCGATGATATCAAGCCACCTAAATTGTCGTTATGGCAGAAAATAAAACTAGCAGCTAAAAAAGTAGCCCCTAAAACCTATAATGCGGTCAAGACCGGAATGAAAAATCTGTAGGCACAAAGGGGATGTCTTTTAAAAAATGTACATAAATCTGTTTTATAATCAATAGAATTCAAGTTTATGGATTTCCCATCTAGTCCGTTCTGCCACGCGCACCTTTAAAAAGAAGTGCATAGCCAGCATGCAAGCAAAAAGGAAAAGAAGAGGGAACTCAGCGCTTGATTTTATATTTTTGTGCCTCCAAACAAAAGTAGGGAGCAAGAAGGATCGGTTGTAAGGGCGAAATCCTGCACCTTCATTTTAATTGATGATGGTGTTATTCTGCCTTTATTTCCAGTATTTTTTTTGTTTTGGAACTTATTTTAAAGCGTTCGTCTACCCTGTATCCCACGATCCAGACAATCTGTTCGTTGCTGATTAGGACCCATATGCGGTCTTTCACGGCAAGTGGTACCTTCGTATTGATTAAGAAATCACTTACTTTTTGGGTTCCTTTCATTCCTAGGGGGCAAAAACGGTCGCCTGGCTGCCAAGGACGCATCTGCAATGGAAAATGCAATGTATGGTAGTCTACAGCAGCCCTGTATGCAGCCCTTGGAATAACGTATCCGTCTGGATTTATGGTTTGTATGTGTAGTCGATAGGGGGCACCATGGATAGCAATGCAAGCAGGTATGCTGTCTGATGGAAGTAAGGAGGGTACATCCATGTATGCTGGTACAGCATGGGGGACTCTGGTTCCTTTCGGTTGCACAAGCCATTGCTTGCGGTCTATAATCATCACATAATCATGCGCATGCATGATTTTTCCACTAGACAGGGGCTGCGCGAGGCCTGTTTGTATTTGTGCGAAGGTAAATCCATACGGACGCAAGATTTCAAATGCCAAGGTTGCGCTGCCAGGCAGCTGCATGATGCGGTCTATGTCCAAGTATCCCACGCCATTTTTAAATAAAAGCACCTCTTGTGTGGTCCGTTGAATCTGTTCTGAGAAGATGCGTGCTGTATCGTTCAGTTTGGCACAGGTAGTTCGGGTTGTTTCTTCAAAATTTGGATTGATGTGGTGCAGCAAGGGGATGATTCGATGACGGATAAAATTTCGTTGGTAGTCGATGGTATGGTTGGAGCTGTCTTCTTTCCAGTGTAGACCTTCTTGGTGTGCGTAGCATAGAATGGCTTCTTTTCGAGCAAAAAGAAGCGGACGTATGGTGTTGCCCTGTATGGGTGGAATGCCTTGCAAGCCCCAAATGCTGCTGCCTTTGATCCAATGAAACAAGATGGTTTCTACCGAATCATCCCAGTGGTGTGCAGTAGCCACTTGGTTCAATGTATGGAGCTGTAACAATTCGTTAAAAAAAGCATAACGAAGCTCCCGTGCAGCCATCTGGGTGGAAATTTTGTATTGAGAAGCAAATGTTTTTGTTTCAAAATACCTGGTATAACATGGTACCTGGTAGTTTTGGGCCAGTGCTTGGACAAATTGGGTTTCCTGGTCGGCCTCTTGCCCCCTCAGTTTGAAATTGCAATGAGCGATCGCAAAAGGCAACATGGCTTGGTGAAACAAACGACAGAGGACTATAGAGTCTACCCCTCCGCTTACAGCTATCAAGGTGGGCTTGGTATGGTCTTTTATGAGACGGTGTTTGGATACAAAGGATAAAAAATCGGTTAGCATATCGAGGTTGTTGTCATGGAAGGTTGTATCGTTTTTGTTTGACCTGTTTTTACTTCCTCTTTGCCTGGACGCTTTTTATGTATACCCTACCTGATGCAAGCTGTGGGTTCCCATCTGGTCCGTACTGCCCAGGCGCCTTCTTTTCTTTTCCCCTCTTTGCCAAATGCTTTCCACCTTCTGTTACGCCCCCGTTTCACCTGATTGCAACCGATACATGGAAACATACAAAGGGCTTATTTGAAGCAACAGATCATGTGTCCCTTGGGCTACTATTTTCCCATTTTCAAAAACCAAAATACGGTCCATAGCGCGCAATACTGCAAGCCGATGGGCAATGACAAACGTTGTTTTTCCATTCATCTTGAGCAATAAGTTTTCTTGTATTGCTTGTTCTGTAATGGCATCCAAAGCAGAAGTCGCTTCATCTAAGATTAAGATCGGAGCATTTTTTAGAACTGCACGTGCGATGGCGATCCGTTGCCGCTGACCTCCAGAGAGTTTTGCTCCCCGTTCGCCCACTAAAGTATGGTACCCGTCTGGCAACCGCGTAATAAATTGATGACAACTAGCTTGCTTAGCAGCCTCCACCACTGCTGCGTCGGTAGCTTCTTTACGCCCATAGCGGATGTTTTCTAATATGTTTGTATGAAACAATGCCGTATCTTGAGGAATAAAAGCAATGGCTGCACGCAGTGACTCTTGTGTAACGGAAGAAATGTCTTGTCCATCAATTTGAATCACCCCTTTGTCTATATCAAAGAAGCGTAAAATTAGGTTTACAAATGTGCTTTTACCGCTACCAGATAACCCAACCAGCCCTACTTTTTCACCTGCTGTAATGGAAATGCTTTGGTTGACAAACAAAGGTTTATTTTGTGCATAGGAGAAGCACACATCGTTAAACACGATAGCAGGGGCCCCTGGACAATGCAAGGTAGTAGCCCTTGGTTTATCGCGCACTGTGTACGCTTGTTGTACGAGTTTGAGGGCTTGTTGGGAATATCCTACTTCTTGGAAAAAATCGGGAAACTCAGAAACAGAGGACCAGACCAAGTTGCACATATTGCTCCCTGCATAAAAAATGTAGGTAATTTCTGAAATGGTGAGTTTGCCCAGTCTCCAATAATAAATTATATAGGAAATCAGACAAATACCCATAAAGAAGATCGACAATCCGCCGATCACAAAATGCAGCAACATGATAACCGTGAGTGCTTTTTTGTAGGCCCTTTTTTCCAGTTCTTGCGGTTGGAGCACATGTTCGATGGCTTGTTTGTTGCGAGCAAACAACTTAATGCTGAGTATATTGCTAAACCCATCTACCATACTACCGGTTAACTGGCTCCTTTTTTCTGCGTGTAGTGCAGTGTAGTAGTTGCATTTTTTTGCATAAACAATGTACGTAATGGTGTGCAACAACAACCAAATGATTAGGATCATACCAAATATGGGTTGTATGTACGCAAATGAAGCTACGCCAAAGACGATGGTACAAAAAGAAGGCAAAAAGGAGGACATGATGCTCATCATAATTTGGCTGACCCCATTGGTCAGGTCATTGACCCGTTTTGACAGGTCTCCTGAGAAGTGTTCTACAAAAAATTGATAGGAATGTCCTTTCAAATACGATAGGATCCACAGACGTATTTTTGCTTCGAATTCAGGAATTGTTTTGATTTTCATGTAATCAAACAAACGAAAAGAAGCATCAATCAACACTACCAACAACAACAACCCCAGCAATGGAGCAGCCAGTTGTGGCCAGATGTTCGTTTTGGCTTCTTCTAATACCGTGAGGCGTGCTACAAGCAGTTTAAATGCGTAGGGTATGACCAGGTTGTCCAAGATGAAACACATACGAAAACAAGCCATGGCAAAAAAGTGCCATTTGTATTGTTTAACGAAATAATATGTGAATTTATATAAACTTTTAGTAATTGAATGCATGATTGGAAAAGATCTTCAAAACCTATACAAAGGCCAATCAGATAGTTGGAAGCCTACCTACCCTATAACGTACAAAGTAAAGTAAAGAAAAGTCAATTTTCTTTTAAGGGAAGAATGTGTTTTGGGACAATGGTGTTTTTTGCTTAAAATGCTTCAAAATTTGGATAAAACAGGTACAGAATCGTTTAATGTATATAACGATCCAATATTTGTTGCAAGGTTTCTAAAGGATGGGAACCTGACAGGCGCTCTACTTCCACGCTTTCTTGAAAAACCACGATAGTAGGAATGGTTTTGATATTGTATTTCTGAGAACTGGTCATGTTCTGGTCTATATCCAACTTGCCGATGACCGCCTTATCGACATAGAGGTCTGCCAATTGTTCTAGAACAGGCATAAGCTTTATGCACGGGCCACACCAACTTGCCCAAAAGTCCATTAATACGAGCTTGTTTTGACCAATGATGGTAGGAAATAGCTCATCTGTAACCGTTACAACATTTGTACGCATAAAATAGAAATGAATTTTAATAAGCTTTTTTTGGTGTAACTTTTAATCTTAAGTTAACCTCCTTTTAAAGTAAAGTTACGAAATTCAACCCATTTTCCAAAATGAATTGCTACAACCAGCACATGCAGAAGGGCTTTATAAGTAGTCCTGCTATATACAGGAGCTCATTTTGGGCACAACTTTTACTTCTTTTTCTTTGCTTAAGTGTTTTCCATGCACATCTTTGCTCAAAGGCATAGGTTGCAGGGCAGATGAGGGGGAGCTGGGCAGATGGCTTTTTAGACTGCATCTGAATGACCTTACTCAGGCGTTCGTATTGGGTTTTGTAGGTTTTGTTTCCTTATTATTTACCAAATACGCTTCTATTGTGTTACGTGCCCAATTGATTTCTTTCATTTTTTCGTTACAAAATTCTTCTCTTTCTTTCATAGTTCCCTGTTCTTTAGGCTCATGCTGTTTATCCGGATGGTACGTTAATGCCAATTTGCGATAGGCTTTTTTAACCTCCTCTAATGGAGCATCCATGGGCAATCCTAATACGGCATATGCCTTTCTTTCTTGTCTCAGGGTATCCTTGTTTTCATATGCTTTTTGTTGCGTTCTTTCCCGTTCTGCTTGTTGTTGTTTGTTCCATGCTTCTTCGTATGCTTTCCAAAAAGCTACGCGTGCTTGGTCTTTTTCTTGCATTTTTTGATTGAATCTGTTTCCAGCTTCTTGATATATACCATTAAGCGCATTGCTTCTATCCAATCCTTTCTGATACGTATCCCAGAAGCGTGTTGACAATGCAGCAGGATGCGGAGTGTACAGCGCTTGACGGATGTGTTGGGCATCTGTAAAAAATTTATTCCATTCGTTTCCAGCGGTTTTCCAGAACCGGACAAATTCCTCTTTTTTCTTTTCCCAGAATGCGATCCATGCTTGGTCGTTTTTTTCATAAAGAGTTTTCCATACTGCTGGATTTTGGTTCCAAAATGCTTCCCATTTTGCATCTTCTTTTGCTTTTGATGCTTCCCATTGCTCAGGAAAGGCATAAAAACGCTCGTATGTGCTGGGGCCATCCGATAATGGTTGTGTAAGTGGGTCAAATTGTTCAGTCATTTGTTTTTCGGTAAAGGACTGAGCTGATTTTTTATAATAGTTAGCATCGTGGTTGGTGGGGGGGGGGGGCCCAATAGGAGGGCGTGTTGTATCTTGGCTACAGTTAGCAGCTACAACTGCTAGATAGGCGACGCATAAGCAGAGACGTTGGATGGCCTGGTTGTACTTCATGTTTTAATTGCCTAGTGGTTTGTCGTAATGGTATTTTTAACTGTCAGTACCTTTGAATGTAAAAAAGCACCTAAAATTTATTTACAATATATATATTTTTAGTTTACAGAGGTCTTAATTTGTATTTTGTTGGATTTTTTATATTATACCTGTTGCGTAAGTCATTTTACTCATAAATACATAGGTTTATGGAAAATTTGGAAAATACCTGAAAATATGGCTTCACATAAGGACTTCTAACAGGAGAGCTTAGATCAAGTGATATCTGGAAACCCCCAATTGTAACATCGACTATTTTTTAGGACTTACGCAACAGCTCTACTTTAGCCTGACTAATATACTTGATCGGAATCAAGCTGCCAGATTGCGTCCCTACAAAACGGTCCTTCTTGCTCCATACTTTTGTTTGGATACACAAAGCTACAAAAATCAAGCGCTGATGGCAACATGGAGGTGGAAAGCAGGTGGCAAAAAGGGGCAAAGAAAAGAAGACGCGATTGGCAGTGCAGTACGGACCAGATGTGTAGGTGCTATACAATTGCCCCTGAGGGTACGGAATATGCGTCCTGCAGCGCCTCTATGGTATAGGCCTGATCTACCCGATAACTTCCTATCTGCGTTCTACGCAATGCATGCAGGTAGGCACCAACGCCCAGTTTTTGTCCCAAATCGTGCGCAAGACTGCGCACATAAGTTCCTTTACTGCAAACCAATTCAAACGAAAGTACGGGCAATGCAATGGCTGTGATTACAAAAGCATAGACTTCCACCAAACGGGGCTTGAGCAGAGGAGTTTCTCCTTTCCTAGCCATATCGTAAGCCCGCTTTCCAGCTATTTGCAGTGCAGAATAGATAGGAGGAACTTGTTCCATGGTGCCTACAAAACTGGCTGCTGCTGTGTATACCATGGATTCACGGATGTGCTCACAGGAACAAATCTGTGTAAACGGTGTTTCTAGATCCATGGAAGGGGTGGTCTTTCCCAAGACAATTTGGCCGGTATATATTTTTTGTAAGGCTTGCAATGTACTGATTTGCTTTGTCTGTTTGCCTGTACAGAGCACTAGCAATCCGGTGGCCAATGGATCCAGCGTACCAGCATGACCTATCTTACGTATTTTTAGCAGAGAACGTGCTTTTTTCACCACATCAAACGAAGTCCAACCGGCTGGCTTATCCACCAAGAGCATAGCATCTAAAAAGTTTTTCTGTTGCATGATTTTGAAGTACGAGTGTATGGAGGCTGTTACAATAGACCTGTTGCGTAAGTCATTTTACTCATAAATACATAGGTTTATGGAAAATTTGGAAAATACCTAAAAATATGGCTTCACATAAGGACTTCTAACAGGAGAGCTTAGATCAAGTGATATCTGGAAACCCCCAATTGTAACATCGACTATTTTTTAGGACTTACGCAACAGGTATAACCTTGCTACACAAAGAGCCTAAACGCGCTCTTGGGTAAATAGCGCACACTTTCTTTCCTACGCCCAGAGAGGCCAACCACGCATCTTCATTCTAGTCGAGTATCTAACCTGCATACGCGGAAGTTTTTCCATTGCAACGACCTCATACCAATAGGACCAAAGAACGTGCACAGCCACCCTCCTACCCTATTGCAGCATTCCCGGTACATAAAAACGCTCAAACGATAGGCGCAGCACGTTACACGTCCTTAAGCTGCAAGTTACTACAATTTTTCACGCTTTTAAAGCTTCTTGCTGGTTACACCTCCCTGATGGCTTTTTATGCAGAAAGAAACTTTGTATCAGCTCTGGTTCGCAGAAATACTGCTTGCTGCCTTGGCTTTCTTCATAATACTGATGCCCCTTCCCTGCCACCAAGACAACATCCTGAGGGGTAGCCAATGTACAAGCGGTTTGAATGGCCATGGCCCGATCCACTATGTGGCGTACCTTGGAAGCAGCCGAAGGAGGCACACCTTGCTGCATATCTTGAATAATGGACTGTGCCGTTTCGTATCTTGGATTATCGCTGGTAAACAATGCAATATCGCTATAAACGGACAGTATTTTACCCATGAGTGGCCTTTTTTGTTTGTCTCGAGTCCCTCCACAACCCATTACTGTAAGGATCCTTGCAGAGGGAGGCAGCATACCACGTAGGGTAGTCAATACTTTTTGGATAGCGTCTGGCGTATGTGCATAATCTATAATGACTTGATGGGCTTGGGTATGCAACACTCTATTCATCCTACCCAAGATAGGGGGAATGGCAGAGAGCGCCATCAAGCTTTCTGTCTGGTCCAAGCCCATCAATTGTGCTGCTGCAGCAGCAGCCAACAAATTACTTGCATTGAATGCACCCAATAGCTGCATCCAGACACGCTGGTTTCCGATTTCTAATTCCAATCCTTGTAGGGTATTGCTCACTATTTTACCCCTGAAGTCGGCTGGATCTTGTAAAGAGAAGGTGTATTTTTGCGCTTTGCAGTTTTGCAGCATCATAGCATGGTGTTTATCTTGGCGATTCACAAGCGCAAAAGCGCTACTGGGCAATGCATCAAAAAGCTTTTTTTTGGCCTGAATGTAGTTCGAAAAGGTGCCATGATAATCCAAATGTTCGTGGGTAATGTTGGTAAAAACAGCCCCAGCCAGTGCTGTTCCTGCCAACCGTTCTTGTACCATAGCGTGTGAACTGGCCTCCATAAAACAGTATTGACAGCCAGCAGCAACCATAAGCTGCAACAATTGTTGTAGGTGCAAGCTATCTGGCGTTGTGTGTGTGGATGGGTGTGTTTGATCTACAATTTTGTTACAGATTGTAGAAAGCATACCGGCTTTGTAGCCCATCTGCTGAGCCATCTGATACAAGAGGTGTACCAGGGTGGTTTTTCCATTGGTTCCGGTTACGGCTATGACCTGCAACTTTTTACTAGGCTGCTCGTAAAACTGAGCGGCCATATGTCCCAAGGCATGCGCTGCAGCATCTACGATTACATAGGTCACCGTTTCGTCCATGTCCCTCGGAAGCGCCTGGCATACAATGGCACGACAACCCAACGCGATCGCTTGTGGGATATAGGCATGGCCATCTACTTGACTGCCCGGTATGGCTACAAAACAAGTTCGAGGCGCAGCTTCTCGGCTGTCTGCACAAAGCTTTTCAATGACACAATCGGTAGAACCCATAACTTGTTTTAGGGTAAATCCTTTTAAAAGGTGCTGTAAGGTTTTCATCTGTGAACCAAGCTGATGGCATTCATAAATCTACGGTTATTTTGGGGATATACTCAATCAATTTCCAGCACGGACCAGCGTTTGGAACCCGTATCTTGATTCCTATAGAGTATATAACAGAACAAATCAGTCCTAAATGATCTAAAACTGGACCAGAAAGTTGTTCTCCTTTGAGCAGAGGAGGATGGCTTCTTATTTCAAGAGCTGTAACCTGTAAATTTAGGGAAACTTTATTATTTTTCCAAATTTTTGAGGTGCGGAATGTGGGTTATAAGAGCACATGTCCTTTTTTCAAAGGCGCGTTTTCCAGTACGGACCAGATGGGAACCCGCAACTTGAATTAGTTCTTATAGAAGTGTAAAAAAACTCATAATCAAATATATATACGACATCTTCCATCCCGCATCTTCATTCCCATCATCATGCACCAACTATTTGCGAAAAAGAAATAAATAGGAACAAAGGATAGAAAAAGTAAACACAAGAAGCAGAGAGGCTTGCTGATGGCTTGGCCAACTGATACCAGGTGTGGCATGGTTCTTGTTTTGATGGATTGCTACAGTGTTATAAACAGCTTCCATTTCTTGTAAATCAGCACTACAGTGCAAAACAATATCACACCCAGCACCCATAGCTTCTTCAGTAACACTAGAAAGACTCTTACAGAGTGTTTGTTTTATATGTTTGTACTCTTTTCGGCAAATGCCTATTAGACCTGTTGCGTAAGTCATTTTACTCATAAATACATAGGTTTATGGAAAGTTTAGAAAATACCTGAAAATATGGCTTCATATAAGGACTTCTAACAGGAGATCTTAGATCAAGTGATATCTGGAAACCCCCAATT